>CALMHV010000235.1 GCA_937863905.1 uncultured Bacillota bacterium | reverse complement strand
GGCGACGACCGCGTGGCCGAGGTCGCCCGCATGCTCGCCGGTCATCCCCCCACGCCCATCACCTTGGCCCACGCCACGGAGATGTTGGAGCAGGGGCTGGGCGCTAAGAAGGCTCTCCGGGACGCGCGGACGGAGGCGGCCGCGACGCGTGGTTGAGGCGGGCCGCGATGCGCGGCTGAGGCCGGTCGCGACGCGCGGCTGAGGCGGGTCCGGTCGGCTGTCTAGAGGTCGGCGAAGGCCTGCTTCACGATGGCCGCGACCCTCTCCGCCGACCAGGGGGCCGGCTGCGGGGCGGCCTCCCTCGCCCAGAGCAGGTACTCGATGTTCCCTTCCGGGCCTCGGAGGGGCGAGTAGGTCAGGTCCGTGATCTCGACCCTCCCGCCAAGCCCTTCGCACACGCGCTCCAAGACCTCGACGTGGACCGCGGGGTCGCGGACCACCCCTCCTGAACCGACCTTCTCCCGGCCGGCTTCGAACTGCGGCTTCACCAGGAGAACCATCTGCCAGGGGCTGACCAGGATCGGGAGAATGGCCGGGACGACCTTGAGGAGGGAGATGAACGACACATCACAGGTGGCAAAGCCTGGCCAGCGGAACTCGGGGTCCTCGGCGGGCAGCCTCTCGACGGCCGCTCGCCGGAAGGTTTCGCGCTCCATGTGCCGGGCGTTGGTGCGGTCCAACACGACCACCCGCGGGTCTGTCCGCAGGCGCCAGGCGAGAAGGCCGTACCCCACGTCCACGGCGTAAACGCGCCGCGCCCCGCGCGTGAGCAGACAATCGGTGAAACCGCCCGTGGACGCCCCCACATCCAGGCAATCGAGCCCGCCGACGACGAGGCCGAAGTGGTCCAGGGCCTTCTCAAGCTTGAGACCGCCACGGGAAGCGTACCGGTGGGCGGGGTAGCTGACCTCGATGGGGGCCCCGGTCGGGAAGCGACGGCCGGGCTTGTCGGCCAAGAGGCCGTCGACCCTCACCCTTCCGGCCAGGACGAGGCCGTGGGCCTCGGTCCGGCTCCGGGCGAGATCCCGTTCGACCAGAAGGGCGTCGAGCCGCTGACGGTCACCCGGCTCCCGCCTGTCCCGGTCAGCCACCTCTAGCCTCGCCTCCGGCCCTCGGCCAGCTTCTCGACCACCAGGTCCCGGGCCGCCGTGGCGATGGCCGGCGCGTCCAGGCCCAGCCGCGCCAGGAGTCCCTCAACCTTGCCGTGGGGCACGGGCTCGTCGGGAAGGGCCAGGCGGCGCAGGTAGACCGCTTGGCAACCGGCCATCCCCAGGCCCGCGTCGGCCACCGCCTCGGCCACGGCGCTCCCGAACCCGCCTTTCGACACGTGTTCCTCGACCGTGACCAGCGCCCCCACGCTGCCGGCGAGTCTCAGGACGAGGGCCGTGTCCAGGGGCGCGGCGAAACGGGCGTTGACGACCGTGGCTTCGAGGCGCCGGCCCGGAGGGCCCCCGCTGCCTGCGGGGAGTCCTTCCGCGAGCCGCTCCGCTGCTTCCCTGGCCGGCCCGACCATCGACCCGATGGCCAGGATGGCCACGTCATCACCCTCGCGCAGGACCTCGGCCTCGCCGACGGGCAAGCGGTGGAGCTTCTCGTCCAGGGCGACGCCAAGGCCCGAGCCGCGCGGGTATCTGACGGCGGCGGGGCCGCCAAGGTAAACGGCTGTCTTCAGCATGTGCTGGAGTTCGTTCTCGTCCCGCGGGGCCATCACCGTCATCCCGGGCATGGATCTTAGGTAGGCCAGGTCGTAGACGCCGTGGTGGGTCGGCCCGTCCGCGCCCACGAGCCCGGCCCGGTCGAGCATGAAGGTCACCGGGAGGTGCTGCAGGCAGACGTCGTGTAGGATTTGGTCGTACCCCCGCTGCAGGAAGGTGGAGTAGACAGCGACGACCGGCCGCAACCCTTCCCGGGCCAGGCCGGCGGCGAAGGTGACGGCATGCTGCTCACATATCCCCACGTCGAACCAACGCTTCGGGAAGCGCCGGGCGAAGGGCAGGACGCCCGTGCTCGACGCCATGGCCGCCGTTATGACCACGATGCTGTTGTCCATCTCGCCCAGGCGAAGGAGCGCCTGCCCGAAGGCCTGGGTGTAGCTCAGGCGCGCCGGGGAGGGCGGCAGTCCTCCGTTCGACGACGTCGACGGCCCCCCGTTGCTCGACCCGTTCATCGAGGGCGGCAGGGGCGAACCGGTCACCGGGTCGAACGGGCCCGTCCCGTGGAAACGGTCCGGGTCGCGCTCAGCGGGAGGGTACCCTTTCCCCTTCTTCGTTTGAACGTGGAGGAAGACCGGCCCCCGGATGCGCTTGGCCCGGTTCAGGTAGTCCTCAAGCTGGGGGAAACTGTGCCCGTCGATAGGCCCGAGGTAAGCGAACCCGAGTTCCTCGAAGAGCATCCCCTTCACGACGAGGTACTTGAGGCTGCCCTTGAGGCGGCCGCCGAGGGCGAAGAGGGCCGAGCCGATGAGCGGCACGGCCTTCACGGCCCGCTCAAGACCTCCCTTGAACCGCGAGTAGGCCACGCTCGTCCGCATCCGGCCCAGGTAAGCGGCCAGACCGCCCACGGTCGGACCGTAGGAAAACTCATTGTCGTTGAGGATGATGATGAGGTCGGTCTTCATGTGCCCAGCGTTGTTCAGGGCCTCGAAGGCCTGGCCGCCGGTGAGGGCCCCGTCGCCGATGACCGCGACGACGTAGAAGTCCTCGCCCTTAAGGTCCCGGGCCTTGGCCATGCCCAGCGCGGCGGAGATCGACGTGGAGGCGTGTCCGGTCTCGAAGACGTCGTGCGGGCTCTCAGCGCGACGGGGGAAACCGCTCAGCCCACCGTCCCGGCGGAGGCTGGCGAAACCGTCGAGCCGTCCGGTGAGCATCTTGTGGGTGTAGGTCTGGTGCCCGACGTCCCAGACGATGCGGTCCCGGGGGCTGTCGAACGCCCGGTGAAGGGCGATGGTCAGCTCGACCACGCCGAGGTTGGGGGCCAGGTGCCCGCCGTTCCGGGCGACCGTCTCGATGATTCGCGAACGGACCTCCTCGGCCAGGCGTGGCAGGCCGGCCGCCGGCAGGACCTTCAGGTCCGCCGGGCCCTTGATTGATGCCAGGCCGGATGGGGCGTCGCCGACCCTACTCATCGATTTGGGTCACCCTTCGCCTGGAGGCGCGGCGCGGGGTCGGCCTATCCTTCAGGAGGACCAGCCCCAGTCGCTGCTCGACCCACCAAAGGAAGCGGCCGACCGCGAAGACAATGCGGTTGGCCCGTCCGATGGCCACGTTCTTACCGATGGCCTTCCCACCCACGGTCACCGCCGCGACGAGGGCCACCGCCAGAACCGCCCAGAGACCACCGTCAGTCCCCAGCGACCCTCCGAGCGCCGGCGGTCTCGGCGAGACCTGCCTCGCCAGGATGTGAAGGACGATGCCCGCCCCGGCCGCCCCGCTCACCGTGCCGCAGATATCCCCGACCAGGTCGTTGCAGATGGTGGCGACTCGCGGAGCGTTGCGGACGAGGCGCAGGGCCTGCCGCGCCCCAGGAACCTTCTTGGCGGCCATGGAGTGAAGGGGGGAATGGTCGGCTGTGGCCGTCGCCAGTCCGATGATGTCGAAAACGATGCCCACGGCGATGATGCCGACCAGGACGAGACCGGCCACGAGCGTCGCGGACCGGAGGACTCTGTCGGAAAGGAGCGAGAAGACTGTCGCGAGGGCGAACGTGGCGACAAAGATGACCAGGACGGAACGGGGACCGACCAACTCTCCCCCTCTCCGGCCTGGCCCTGACAAAACCGCGTCACCTTTCTCTGCAAGAAGAATGGCTGAGAGCCGGTGGCAACGAACCGAGTAAACGTTGTGTCTTAGGTCCAGCAGGCTTTCCCAGACCTCACCGCGGCGTCGCCGCCGGGGCGGTTTCCCTTTACGAGGTCCCTGCCGGGTCGCCCGCGACAGGGCTGGATTGCCACTTAGAGCACACTGTAATCCCCGGTCCGCCTCAACTTGTCGTCGAGCAGCCTAGGAGTTTTCCTCTACGGCGCCGTTCGCTCTTTAGCCTTTATTGCGAACGATGGTTTCGGGACAGAGCGCGCCTTCTGCGCGCCCAAGACGTCCGGTCCACCACCGCCGCTCAAGGCAGGCTACGCTGCACCCAGTTCTCTATCCGAATGCAGGTTCTTCCCCCAAGTCCTCGCCGGTCATCTAGACCTGGCCATGCACTTGGGCCTCCGCGGAACGAGGGTCGGCACCCACATGCCTTTGCGGGCTGCCCCCGCTCCTTAACTCCCAGCACCAACCCTCGACTGGGCGTCGAAGGCTGCCACCAGGAACTTCATCGATGTGCCCTTGGCGGATTTTTAGCCCCGCCCTTATGAGCGACGACTCCGACTAGGATACTGCGCCACTGGCCTCCCAACTCTTGTCTATAAGCTGCGTGAAACGTGTTTCATTATAGCATGCTTGATTCGTTGAAACCAGGAGCGACGGCGAGACCTAAAGGCCCATCTCGCGGCTGGCGCCATGGACAAGGGCGAGAATCTCGGCCGGTTCGCCCAGGGTGGCGGTGAGGGCGGCCTGACACCGGGCGACGGCGTCGAGGCCGGCCTGACGGGCCGGGGTGGCCCCGGCCGCCTGGGCGTAGTTCGGGGCCGTGTCGGACCCGGCGTCGCGGATGTCGTCGGCGATCTGGAAGGCGAGACCGAAGTCCTGGCCCGCCTCCCGCAGGGTCCGGATGACCGGCGCCTTGGCCCCGGCGAGATACCCCGGGGCGGAGAAGGCAAACCCGTATAGCTTAGCCGTCTTCAGGCCGTGAAGCTTGAGGATGGGATGGGCTGGGCCGGGCAGGCGCCCGGCCGTGGCCCCGCTGGCGTCGAGATCCGCCTGCTGACCGCCGACCATGCCCAGACTCCCCGCGGCCAGGGCCAGTTCGACCACGAGGTCGCCCTGACGCGGGAGCCCGGAGTTGGCCGCGCGGCCCAGGAGTTCGAAAGCCAGGGTCAGCAGGGCGTCTCCGGCCAGCACGGCCTCAGCGTACCCGTACGCGGCGTGCACCGCCGCGGCCCCTCGGCGTTCGGCGGCATCGTCCATGCAGGGAAGGTCATCGTGGACCAGCGAGTAGCCATGGACCAGTTCCAGAGCCATGGCCGCCGCCAGGGCGCGGTCCTCGGCGACGCCCAGGTCGGAGGCCACGGTCAGCAGGATGACCGGCCGCAAGCGCTTGCCCCCGCCCCCGCCGAAGACCCCGTGACGCATGGCCTCATGAAGACGGCAAGGTTCGACCGTAGGCCGCGGGAGAATGGAATCCAGCCCGCCGTTGACCAGGCGCACGCGCCGCTTGTAGGCCGCCTCAGCCGCCGCGTCGTTCATCATCAGCTCGCCCCTTCGCTTCACTTCACTTCTCGCCCGGCTCACCCTCGAACGGCGCCAGCTCCGTGCCTCCGTCGCCCGCCGCGACCAGCCGGTCTATCCTGGCCTGGGCCTCCTCGAGCTTGCCCGTCAGGACGCGCGACAGGCCCACGCCCTCCTCGAAGAGGGCCAAGGCCTTCTCCAGCGGCTGTTCACCCCGCTCAAGCTCGGACACTATCGTTTCCAGCCGGCGCAGGGCTTCCTCGAAGGACGGTTCCGCCGACTTGCCCTTGGCCATGGCTATTCTCCCCTTCCCGTTCTGACGACAGGACCATCGTCCGGCCTTGCGCCGACCACTTCGCAGTCGATGAGGCCGTCTCTGACCCGCACCTCGACGGAATCGCCCGCCGCCACCGCTGTGACGGTCCGGATCAGCGAGCCGTCGGGCCTGAGGCACAGCGCGTACCCGCGCCCCAAAATGGCCAGAGGGCTCAGAGCCTCCAGCCGTCCGGCCAGCCCCTGGAAGTGAAGTCCGGCCTGGCGCACCAGCCCGCGGAACCGGCCCTCGAGCCGGACCGCGAGTTGGTCCACGCCTTGTCTCCTTCCGTCCAGGATGCCGCGCCCGGGATGGGCCAGGACCGTCGAGCCGCTCAGGTTCTCGGCCTCCCGGCGCTTCCGGTCGAGGCCCGACCGGCAAGCGCGTTCCAGGCGCCCCGCCAGGATGCCCGTCCTCCGGGCCAGTTCGGCCTTGTCCGGCACAGCCATCTCGGCGGCGTTCGACGGCGTCGCCGCTCGCTTGTCGGCGACGAGGTCGGCGATGGTCACGTCGGTTTCGTGGCCCACGCCCGTGACCACGGCGTGGCGCGTGGAGCGGATGACGCGCGCCAGGGTCTCGTCGTTGAAGGCCCAGAGTTCCTCGACCGCGCCGCCGCCCCGGGCCAGGATGATGACGTCGATGTCGTCCCGGGCATCCAGAAGCTGGAGCCCGCGGATGATGTCCTCGGCCGCGCCGAGACCCTGGACCTGGACGGGCGAGATGACGATGTGGACGTTCGGGAACCGCCGGCGGGCCACGGTGACGATGTCCCGCAGGGCGGCCCCGCCCGGCGAGGTGACAACTCCGACGCGCCGCGGCAGGAGGGGTAGATCGCGTTTGACGGCCTGGTCGAAGAGGCCCTCCTCCGCGAGTTTCCGCTTGAGCTGCTCAAAGGCGAGATAGAGGGCGCCGACCCCGTCGGGCTGCATCTCCCGGACGTAGAACTGGTACTGGCCGTCCCGGTCGTAGACGGTCACGTTCCCGTTGGCGACGACCCGGTCGCCGTCTTTGGGCACCCATCCGCCCAGTCTCTGGTTGGCCCCCCGGAACATGACCGTCCTTATCTGGGAGACGGCCTCCTTGGCCGCCGCGTCCTTGAGGGTGAAGTACATGTGGCCCGAGGAGGTGTGGTGGTGGAAGTTCGATATCTCGCCCCGCACCCAGACGTCGGCCAGGAGCGAATCACCGTCGAGGAGCCGCTTTAGGTGCGAAGTCAGCTCCCCGACGCTGAGAATCCTGGGCGCATCCACGGGGCCGCGCACTACTTGACCAGGGTGCGCTCGGCCGCGAGGAAGGTGTTCTTCATCAGCATGCCGATGGTCATCGGCCCGACGCCGCCGGGCACCGGGGTGATGGCCGAGGCCACGTTCACCGCGCCCTCGAAATCCACGTCGCCGACAAGCTTGCCGCCTTCGACGCGGTTGACGCCGACGTCGATGACGACCGCGCCCGGCTTGATCATGTCGGCCGTGATCATCTTGGCCTTGCCGACAGCCGCCACCAGAACGTCGGCCCGCCGGCACTCGGCGGCCAGGTCCTTGGTGCGGGAATGGCAGATGGTCACCGTGGCGTGCTGGGCCAGAAGGAGCATGGAGACCGGCTTGCCCACGAGGTTCGAGCGGCCGACGACCACGGCGTTCTTGCCCTTCAGTTCCACACCGGTGCGCTTGAGAAGCTCCATCACGCCCGCCGGCGTGCAGGGGACGAAGCACTCCTCGCCCATGTGCAGCTTGCCGATGTTCACGGGGTGGAAGCCGTCGACGTCCTTCTTCGGGTCGATGGCGAAGATGATAGAGTTCTCATTGATGTGCGGCGGCAAGGGAAGCTGGACGAGGATGCCGTGGATCTGGGGGTCCTTGTTGAACTCGCCCACCAGCCTGAGGACCTCGGCCTCGGTCGTCTCGACCGGGACCCTGATGGTCTTGGAGTAGTAGCCGAGTTCGTTGGCCGTCTTCTCCTTGCTCTTGACGTACGATTGGGAGGCCGGATCCTCGCCCACCAGGATGACGCCGATGCCCGGGGTCAGCCCGTGCTTGGCCTTGAGTTCCTGGACCTTCTTGGCCAGTTCCTCGCGGATTGAAGCTTGGACCTGTTTGCCGTCGATGATCGTTGCGGGCATGTCCCTGCCCCCTCTTCTCTTGTCTGGGCTCTCCTTCGCCTACTTCGCCCCCTGGAGCACCTTGTCGATGGCCGTGGCCGCCTTCTTGCCGCCGCCCATGGCCAGGATGACCGTCGCCGCGCCCGTCACGGCGTCGCCGGCGGCCCAGACGAGGTCCCTGGTCGTCAGACCGTCCTCGTCGCGCACGACAAGACAGCCGTGTTTGTCGACGTCAAGACCGGGCGTCGTCTGCGAGACCAGCGGGTTCGGGCTCGTGCCGAGGGCCATGACGACCGTGTCCACGTTGAGCGTGAACTCCGACCCCTTGATCGGGATCGGACGGCGCCGCCCGGAATCGTCGGGCTCGCCGAGTTCCATTTTGATGCACTCCAGGCCGGTGACCCAACCGTCGGCGTTGCCCAGGACGCGCACCGGCGCGGTGAGAGTGTGGAAGACGATGCCCTCCTCCTTGGCGTGCTCCAACTCCTCGTGCCTGGCCGGCATCTCCGCCTCCGACCGGCGGTAGACGATGGCCGCTTCCTTCGCGCCCAGCCGGAAAGCGCACCGGACGGAGTCCATGGCCACGTTCCCGGCCCCGATGACGGCCACGCGCTCGCCGACCTTGATGGGCGTGTCCCACTCCGGGAAGAGGTAGGCCTTCATCAGGTTGGTCCGGGTGAGGAATTCGTTCGCGGAGTAGACCCCGTTCAGGGTCTCGCCGGGGATGTTCATGAACATCGGGAGGCCGGCGCCCGTTCCGAGGAACAGGGCGTCATACCCCTGCTGGAAGAGTTCGTCGACGGTGATGGTCCGCCCGACGACGACATCGCAGATGACCTCGACCCCGAGGGCCTCGAGGTTTCCGACCTCCTCGGCCACGATCTGCTTGGGCAGGCGGAACTCGGGAATCCCATAGATGAGGACGCCGCCCGGGGCGTGAAGGGCCTCGAAGATGGTCACCTTGTAGCCCTTCTTGGCCAGATCGCCGGCGCAGGTGAGGCCGGCCGGCCCGGACCCGACGATGGCGACCTTCTTGCCGTTGGGCTTGATGCGGGCCGGCTTGTCTTGGCTCTGGCCCATGGCCCAGTCGGAGACGAACCGCTCCAGGCGTCCGATGGCCACCGGCTCGGCCTTCTTGCCCAGAACACACTTGATCTCGCACTGCGTTTCCTGCGGGCAAACCCGGCCACAGACGGCCGGGAGGCTGTTCGTGGACTTCACGGTCTCATAGGCGCCGCGGAAATCGCGGTCCCGGATCTTGCCCAGGAACTCGGGGATCCGGACCTCGACCGGACAACCTTCCTGGCAGACCGGTTTCTTGCACTCCAGGCAGCGCTCCGCCTCACCGACGGCCAGTTCCTCGCCGTAACCGAGGGCGACCTCGTTGAAGTTGCGGCCCCGGGCCTTGGCGTCCTGAGTGGGCATCCCCGCCCGAGGGCGTTTCACGGGAAGTCTCTTCGCGGGTGTGGTCTCGTGCTCGGGCATCAGTGGCCACCTCCGCATCCACAGGCGCACGGTCCGCTGTGGTGGGCCTTCTCGAATCTGTCAACCGCGAGCTTCTGCTCGGTCGCGTACATCTTGCCGCGGCGGTTCGCCTCGTCGAAGTCCACCTGGTGGGCGTCGAAAATGGGCCCGTCGACACAGGCGAACTTGACCTTCCCGCCGACAGTGAGCCGGCAGGCCCCGCACATCCCCGTGCCGTCGACCATGATGGGGTCGACGCTGACGAGGGTCTTGAGCTTGTACGGCTCGGTGGTCTTCCCGACCGCGCGCATCATGACCATCGGCCCGATGGCGATGACCAGTTCGATGTCCCGCCCGGAGTCGATGAGCTGCTTTAGAACCTCGGTCACGAAACCCTTGTGGCCCTTGGTCCCGTCGTCCGTGGCCACCAGGAGTTCGTCCGACACCGAGGCCATCTCCGCCTCGAGGATGAGCAGGTCCTGGGACCGCGCGCCGATGATGGAGATGACCTTCACGCCCTTGGCGCGGAGGGCCTTGGCGATGGGGTAGATGGGGGCGACGCCGAAACCCCCGCCGACCAGGACCACCGGACCCTTGTCGGTCAGGGGGGCGGGCCGTCCCAGGGGGCCGACGAAGTCGAGGATGCCGTCGCCCTCCTTGAGGAGGCCCATCTGGCGGCTGGTCTTACCGACTTCCTGGATGACGATGGTGACCGTGCCGGCCTTGGCGTCGGCGTCGGCGATGGTCAGCGGGATGCGCTCACCGCTCGGCGCTATCCGCACGATGACGAATTGGCCCGGCTGGGCCTTCTTCGCCACCAGGGGCGCGTCGACGACGAACAGTTTGGTGACCGGTGTGAGGTCGCGCTTCTTTCGGATTATGAACATTAGACCGCTCTCTTCCGTGTAGATGTGTGGTTTGTGTCTGCCTGTGACCCGAACCAGTTAACGACCGACCGGTGCGTCTCCTTCCTCCCCTTCGGATTTCGGCCGGCCTCCGGAGGGCGCGAGTTCCCCGGCGATCTTCCCGAGAATGCCATTGATGAAGCGCCCGGAATCGGGCGTGCTGTATGTCTTGGCCAGTTCCACAGCTTCGTTTATCGACACGCTCAGGGGGACCTCCTCGAGATGGAGCATCTCGAAAAGAGCCAGCCGGAGGATATTGCGGTCGACGTTGGCCATGCGCTCCAGCGACCATTCGCGGGCGTACGAGCGAAGCTTGACGTCGATTTCGGGGAGGTGGGCCAGCGTTCCGTCCAAGAGGCTCCGGGCGAACCTGGTGACCTCGTCGCCAGGTGGCGGCTCCGCCTGGTCGTCCGGGTCCTCCGTGGCGAGCTTCACCGCTAGATCGAACGCCTCGGCCGGGTCGCCTCCGGCCACGTCCAACTCGAAGATGACCTTCAGGGCCAGTTCCCGGCTTTGACGGCGGTTCTTCAAGGAGCTTGTTCCCCCAGACAGTTAGCCTCGCCCCGGCGGCAGAACCCGGTCGAGGAACTCGAGCAGGCCCTCCTGGTTGTCGTCTAGACGCTTGCCGATGAAGTACCCGAGCCCGGCGACCAGCGAGATGAACAGGGTCCACAGGACGCCCAGCTTCAGGATGCCGAAACCGACCCAGAGCCCGATGACCAGCCCCGCTATCTTGCCACGGTGCCGCCGCAGAAACTGCAGGGCCACCCACCAGAAGGGCGCCCACTCTCCGCCCCCGTCGGGAGAACGGACCGGCGGAAGATCCCGGTCGGCGTCCTCATCCTTGGGCCCCCGGAAAACGGCCATCTACTCCACCCGCCCGCGACGGGCCTCGTTCGATATGTTCTCCACGAAGACGCGAACCTCGCCGGCCTCCACGCCGACGACGTTCTTCAGGCAGTCCCGGACCGAGTTCTGGATGTCCCCGGAGACGTCGGGCACGCTCACGTCCGGGCTGATGACCGTACGGAGTCTGACGTTGAGGCGGCCGCCCCCCGGGGTGACCCAGCCGCGGACGTCGCGCACTCCCTTGACCTGGCGCGCGACTTTGCGGACGAGGTTTTCCACGGCGCTGAGAGAGATGCGGACCTCGCCGAGCTCGCTTTCATGCACCAAGGTCTCGTCGGAGCCGGCGCGGTGGAAGCCGAAGTAGATGAACCGGACGGCGATGATGAAGGTCAGCCCGGCCAGAGTCCCGATGACCCACCGGCCCGACACCTTGAGCAGGCTTGTCCAGAACGCCTCCAGCGGAACAAGCCAACCGGCGGCGAGGAGGATGACCACAGCGGAAAAGGCGGCGACGATAAGAGTGAAGATCGTCAACATCACGCGGTCGAATATCCCCATCATTTGACCCTCGGCTCCTCCTCCCTGGGCTCCTGTCGGAACGCCACACCCTGGATGTGGACGTTGATCTCCACGACCTGTAAGCCGGTCATGCTCTCCACAGCGCGCTTGACGCTCTCCTGAACGCGCTGGGCAACCTCGGGGATGCGAACCCCGTACTCGACGACGACGAACATGTCCAGGGCGGCTTCGCGCTCCCCGACCTCTACCTTGACCCCTTTGGCCAGACTCCGGCGGCCAAGCATCTCCGTGATACCGCCCGCGATCCCGCCGCTCATACCGGCGACCCCTTCCACTTCGATGGCCGCTATGCCGGCGATGGTTCCCACCACGTCGTCGGAAATGCGAATCACGCCGGCGTCGGCGTCTTTGTCATATGGGCCGATGGTCCGTTCGGTCGACGCCTCCACCTCCACTCGAGGCTTCGAAATCAAGTGTTTTCCACCGTAGGCACTTTCAAAGTCTATCATCTTGAAACGGCGCAAGTCTCGTCAATTTCGCCCGGTGGCCCCGTTTCCCTGCAGGGCCGGGGCCATCGCCCGGTCCTAACCCTCGCGAGCCAGGACCGTGATGTCCTCGAACCTGATGCCCGCGATGCGCACCGCGATGTCGGCGAGGCGCAGGACCTCCTCCGGTGTCAGCGAGGCGGCTTTGACCATTATCGTCGCCTGGCCCTCGCGCAACACGACCACCGCGTCGGCGAAGCCCTTGGCCCGGATAAGGTTCTCCATGTCCACCTCGAGGCCGAGGTCCTGGGTGATGCGGAGCCAGACGCCCAGCGCCTGGTCTTTCGCCGCGCTGCCCAGATTCGCGTTGTTGAGCACCTCGCGGAGAAGGTCGAGTTGTTCGCTCCGGGCCTGGTCGCGCTGGAGCCGGAACTCGATGAAAAGGTCCTCCCCGCCCCCGACCGTCGGGCTGGCCGCTTCTCCCGACGCCTGGCCGTTTACCGCCGACTTGTCCTCCGTGAGCGACGCCACCGGGATGACCTCGGCGTTGCCGAGGTCCACTTCGGCGCCGTCCGCCGGCGTCGCCGTGGTTTGCCCCGTGAGGTCCCGGATGAGGTGCTCCCGGTTCGAGGCCACATAGGTGACCACGAGCCCGATCAACACCACGAAAACGACCAGCTTGAGCATCTCCCGTCCCGAGAAGACCATCCTACCCCCCTCCCTCTTAGCCGCCGGCGAGCACGATGACCCGGTGCGCCGGCACGCCGTACAGGGTCTGCACGGCTAAAGACAGCAAAGCCTTCACGCGGGAATCCCCCGCGCCCGTAGCCACGACCACCACACCCTTCACCGGTGGGAGGTCGACCCGCACGACCACCGCCTGGCTGGAGCCGCTCTGACTCACGACAACGGCCGACCGGGTCGAGTTGGTCTCGGTGACGACCCGGGACCCGCCGCTGGCGTCGTGCTCCTGGGTCGTTTGGGAGGTCTGGGTCTCGTCGTAGCCGTAGACGTAGGTGGCGCCGGTCTCAAGACTCACGGCCACCGAGACCTTCCCCGCCCCGCTTATCTGCGAGAGGATGCGTTCGAGGGTGCGCTCCATCATCGCCTCCAGGTCGGAAACGCTGATCCAGATGCCGGATGAGCCTCCACCGGCCGCCAGCGCGCTGCCGGCGTTCTGGCCGGTCGCGCCGGCGCCATCCGCGCTCGAGCCGGCGGTCGTCCCGTCGTAGGCCGCCGGGGAGGAGGGCTTGAGGATGTCGCCGATGCCCATCGCGGCCACGCCGAGCAAAACGAAAAGGCCGAACCAGACCAGCCGCTTCAGCGTGTCGCCCTTGAGACGCCCATCCCGCTTGTTGAGGCCCAGCAGCCCGGTCAACCAGCCGACCGGACCCACCGCTCCCCCGCCAGGACTCCGCTGCTCCTCGTTCACGGTTCTCACTCCCGTCCATCCCCTGCGCGATGCGCCGCCGGGCGACCCTGACGACCCCCGCTGCCGCGGCCGCCTTGACTATGGATAGACCTCCACGGTGATGCCGCCGGGCGGCACTCCGAACAGCAACACCAGTTGGCTCCTAAGCCGCGTGGCCATCTCACCGGCGGCCCCGGTGGCGGTCGAACCCGGCGTGCCACCGTCGTCCACGACCGCGTCCGTCCCCTCGCCGCTCGCCCCGGGCGAGGGCCCGGTGATGAGGACCGGCGACACGATTACCGTGACCGGGCTCACCGGAGTAA
>CALMHV010000234.1 GCA_937863905.1 uncultured Bacillota bacterium | reverse complement strand
CGCATGGCGTAGCGCTCGCCGGCCTGGAAGACAGCCAGGCCGAGCGGGATGAGGACGACCCCGGTGATGGCCAGGATGCCGATGTCCGGCAGCAGTTGGCCGAGGGTGGCCCCGTCGAGCAGGGCCGCCCGGATGGCCCGGAGCGCGTACGTCGCCGGCGAGATGACCGAGAGGGGTTGCAGCCACACCGGCAGAGCCGAGACGGCGTAGTAGGCGCCGGACACGAGAAGGAGGAAGGCCTCCATGACGTGCGTGGCCTGGGCGCCCCGCTCCGTTGAGAGGAGCGGGAAGACGGCGGCCATCAGGCCGAGGCCGATGAAGGCGAAGCTGGCGACCATGAGGACGGTGAGAGCCCCGAGGAGGTTGGCCCCCGCCAAGTCGAGGCTGAAGAACAAGGTCACGGCCCCAAGGACCACGCTCGACCGGATGACCCCGTAGATGACGGCGTAGATGCACATGCCGAACAGGTGCGTCGCCCGGTGGATGGGGGCCATGAAGGTGTACTCGATGGTCCCCTCCCAGCGCTCCCAGGCCACCGATTCGGAGACATCGTGGAAGATGACCGAGAGGTAGCCCCAGAGGAGGGCCCCGACGACAAGGAACAGAACCATGCGCCCCTTGTCCCCGGGCATGGCCGTGGCGATGAGGGCGATGGTCAGGGTGTTGACGATGTTGTAGAAGAGGAAGACCAACTCCCACCCGAAGTACCTCTTCACCAGGTAGAAGTTCCTCTCGATGAAGCCGAGGGTGGCCGCGAGCTCGGCCCGGAAGGACATCGGCTTCCGGGCGTCGGCGACGGCCCCGGCGATGGCCCGGTCGGTTGAGGCCGCGGTCGCGTCGCCCGGGGCGGCCGGACCGCCGGGCTTACGCCCGCCGGCAGTCGGTGCTGGCATTATTCGTCCTCCTCCCCCGGCCAGTGCTTCCCGGTGACCTCGAGGAAGATGTCCTCCAGGGTCACCTGGCCTCCCGGCCGGAGATGGCTGTAGCGCTGCTTGAGTTCTTCCGGACGGCCCACGGCGACGAACCGCCCCTCCTCGATGAAGGCCACGCGGTCGCAGAGCCGGTCGGCCTCGGTCATGTCGTGGCTGGTCAGGAGGACCGTGGTGTCGTGGGCCTTGCGGACCTCGAGCACGAAGTCCTGGACCTCGCGCTTGGACCGCGGGTCGAGTCCTGTCGTCGGCTCGTCCATCAGGAGCAGCACGGGCGAAGTGAACAGGGCCCGGGCCACGGCCACCTTCTGCTGCATGCCGCGGGAGAGGTTCTCCAGGGAGCCGTAGGCTTTCCAGCGGTCGAAACCGAGACGCTCCAGGATGTCCAGGGCGCGCGCCGTAGCCTCCCGCGGCTCGAGGCCGTAGAGGCGAGCGGCGTAGCGCAGGTTCTCCAGGGACGAGAGCTTCTTGAAGAACGAGGCCTCGACCGAGACGCGGTTGATGAGCCGCCTCACGGCGAGCTGGTCGGCCACCACGTCGTTGCCGAAGACCGTCGCCGTCCCGGCGTCAGGCAGGAGCAGGGTGGCGATGAGGCGGATGAGGGTCGACTTACCCGACCCGTTGGGCCCCAGGATGCCGAAGATCTCCCCCTGGGCGACCTCGAAACTGACGTTGTTGACCGCCTGGACCGGGATCGGCTTGGTCCGGGCGTACTTCAGGCGGCCGGCGAGGCCGCGGAACTCCGGCAAGTGGGCGAGGGTCTCGTCCTTCACGTAGAAGGTCTTGCGCAGCCCATCGCAGATGACGGCCGGCATTCCGTTAAGAACCTTGGACAAAGAGGGCACCCCCGTTGTCTCTCCTAAGACAAAAGGCCACCGGCTGCCCGCCCGTCGCGGCCCCGCCGGTGACCCTCGCTGAGTGCGCACGAGAAACGTGCTCCGAGAAAAGCA
>CALMHV010000233.1 GCA_937863905.1 uncultured Bacillota bacterium | reverse complement strand
TCGCTGAGCGAAGTGAGGATGTACCGGCCGATGGTGAAGCCCGCGCCGAGGGTCAGAGCCGCCAGGAGCAGGAAGACCAGGAACACGGTGAACCCGCTCGGACCGCGGGAAGCCCCGGACTGTCTCGGTTGCGGCCTACGACGCATAGCCATGAGCCGTCATCCTCTCGCTTCGGGATAGACAGTTCGCTTGAAAAGCGAACGGACGAGTTCGACGTACGCCGCACGCGTCAGGAGCGGGGTGCTCTCGCGCCTGATGGCGTCGGCCTCGCGCGCCCCGCCGGTCAACAGGTCGATGACCGTCAGGGCCACGGCCTCGGCCGGCGCGATGTAGGCGCGATCCGGGTCCACGACCTCGAAATCCGTGCCGTGCGGGTGCCCCGTGACCCCGGCGCCGTAGGGGTGGAGGGCCGGCATGATGTGCGAGAGGTCGCCCATGTCCGTCGAGCCCCCCATGTGGCCTGTCTCCGCCATCTGGTCCCGCCCGACGACGGCCGCCAGGTTCCGGCCGTACAGCCGGACGAGGGCCGCGTCGCTCAGCATCGGCAAGAAGCCCGGCAGGTCCTCGATCTCCACCCGGGTGCCGATGGCGTGCGCGCCCGCTTCGAGGGCCCTGTCCACTTTCACCGCGGCGTCCTGGATGGCCTGCATCGTCCGGCCGCGGACGTAGGTCTCCAGGCGCACGTCAGCCGGGACGATGTTGACCAAGTCGCCGCCTCGGGTGATGATCGGGTGGACGCGGATCGAGTCTTCATCCTTCCAGGTCTCGCGCAAGGCGTTGATGGCCGCGATGGCCAGCATGGCCGAGTTCAGGGCGTTGGCCCCCAGCCAGGGCGCCCCCCCGGCGTGGGCTTCCCGCCCGACGTACCGGATGGACTTGCCGATGAAGCCGTTCGACGTCCCGCCGACCGACAGGCGCGAGCCGGGGAACCCACCCGAGTGGACGAGGAGGGCCATGTCCACGTCGTCAAACTCGCCCAGGCGGATGAGTTCCGGTTTGCCGCCGATGAACTCCACCTTGCCCTCGCGCCGGAGGCCAAGCCGGTACTCAAACTCCACATATTCCTCGGCCGGCACGCCCATGAACAGGACCGAGCCCGACAGTTCGTCGAGGACGCCCGAGCCGACCAGACCCAGGGCCACGCCGGCCATCACCGCGAGTTGGGCGTGGTGGCCGCAGGCGTGAGCGGCGCCGGTGCGCGGGTCGGCGGCCGGGTGGCCGGGACAGATGACCGCGTCGAGTTCACCCAGGACGGCCACCTGCGGCGGGCGGGAAAAGGTCGCGTCCGCCGGGACAAACGGGACCTTCCCGGCGGCCTCGGCCTTGACCCCGGTCAGGGCGAGGCCGGTCTCGACGTGGAGGCCGAGATCCTCTAGGAAGCGGGCGACCGTCTCGGCCGTCCGCACCTCCTTGAACCCGAGCTCGGGCGTCCGCCAGACTTCGTCGGCCAGGCGGATGATGCGGTCGCGACCTTCCCGGATGGCGGTCCTGGCACGCTCTTTGAGCGCGCCGGGCGCCGAGGGCGCGCCGGACGCCGAGGGCGCGCCGGACCCGGCTTGTCCGGAGGTCCGGTCAGCGGATGAGGGGTCCATCAGCTGATCACCTCGGCTGTCCCCAGGGTCTGGCCGCGGGCGTCGACGAAAGCGACTCGACTGAGCCCTTCCAGCCCGGCGCGCTCGACCGCGACGGCGGCCCGGGGGAAGGTGAGGGCCATGGTCACCATGTCGCTGGGCCTCGGGCTGGCCATGACGACCTTGGCCACGAGGACACCGGCCGGACGGCCGGGCCAAGTCACACTCTCGATGGCCACGCGGTAGCCTCCCGTCGGGCATTCGCCCCGTTCGGCGACGAGCAAGAACTCCCTTGCCCAATCGACGCCCGAAGACCACGGCGGCACCTCGTAGAAGGCGGCGAGCGCCTCGGCGGAAGAGAAGACGAGGTAGTCCGGGTCAGGCCGGAACGGCAAGGGTTGCGGCGAGCGCAGGTCCACCTGCCTGAAATTGGGGGTCAAGATTAGCCCCTCCCTTTTCCTGAGGGTTCAACCCAGGGGGGCCGTCTCCCTTCTAGGGTGTCTAGCTGGGCGGTTGGCGAGTCGCGACCGCCACGACGGCGACGGCGACGCCGCCTATCCTACCAGGTCCTTCGCGGCCTGCCTGGCCGCGCCGACCTGGTAGAGGGAACCCGCGACGCAGACGACATCGTCCGGACCAGCGGCGGCGAGGGCCAGACGGAGCGCGGTCCCGACATCCGGCACGACCGTGACCGGGAGGCCCTGGGCGCACCTCGCCCCGTGCTCGGCCACGAGTTCGGCCAGCCGCTCCGCGGTCATGGCCCTCGGGTTGTCGGGGCGGCAGGCGAAGACCCCGGCCACCTCGGGCAACGCCGGCGGCAGGACGAGGGACAGGAACTGGTCGACATCCTTGTCCCCCAGGAGGCCCAGGACGAGGAAGATGCGGCGGCCCGAGAGATACTCCCGCAGGGTGGAGGCCAGGGCCCGCGCCCCGGGAGGGTTGTGGGCTCCGTCGATGACGATGGGGGGGCGGTCGCCGAAGACCTCGAACCTGCCCGGCCACGAGGTCCGGGCCAGACCGTCGCCAAGGGCCCGGCCATCCAGGGCCGGAGCGAGGCCGCGCTCGCGGAGGACACCGAGGGCGGTCAGGGCCGTCACGGCGTTGTCCGCCTGGTGGCGGCCGAGGAGGGGGAGGTGCAGGCCGGCTTCCGGCCTCGGGAAGCCCGGACCGGCGAAGGAGACGGTCTGGCCGCGGAGGGAGACGGCCTCGACCGCGAGCCGGCTGTCGCGGCCGGCCAGGTAGAATGGGCAGTCGCGCCGCCTGGCCGTGGCCCGGATGACCTCGAGGGCCCCGGCCTCGGACTGGGGCGCTGAGACCACCGGGGCCGAACGCTTGATGATGCCGGCCTTCTCGGCCGCGATGGCCTCGACGGTGGAGCCAAGGCGGTCGGTGTGGTCCAGACCGATGGAGGTGATGACCGCCAGGAGCGGCCTGTCGATGACGTTGGTGGCGTCGAAGCGACCGCCGAGCCCGACCTCGGCCACGAGGAAGTCGACCTGACCGCGGGCGAAGTGGAGGAAACCCAGGGCGGTCACAAACTCGAACTCGGTGATCGGGTCGGGGGGCGGGCCACCGGCAAGGGCTTCGCCCGCGCCTTCCACGCGTTCGGCGGCCGGCTTGACGAAGTCGAAGACGAGCTGAGCCGTCTCCTCGGGCGAGATGGGACGGCCGTCGATGGAGATGCGTTCGCGGAAATCGGAGAGGAAGGGCGAGATGTAGAGGCCGGTGCGATACCCCGCCGCCTGGAGGACCGAGGCCGTCATGGCCGCGACCGAACCCTTGCCGTTCGTCCCGGCGATGTGGATGACCCGGAGACCGAGGTGCGGGTCGCCGAGTTCGGCCAGGAGCCGCCGCACGCGGCCGAGGCCCAGGCGGCTGCCGAAACGATAGAGCGAGTGGATGTACTCCAGGGCCTCTGCGTATGTTCCGGCCATACG
>CALMHV010000232.1 GCA_937863905.1 uncultured Bacillota bacterium | reverse complement strand
GCCCGGCCAGCCCGACCCGCCCGTCAATTACCTGACCATCAGGCGGTTCCTGGCTCACCTGAGGGCTCTGGGATCGAGTTCCGCGACGGTCGCCCGGAAGCTGGCCACGCTCCGCAGTTTCTTCCGATACCTTTGTCGCGAGGGATTGGCCGAAGACAACCCGGCCGCGGCGATCTCGAGCCCGCGCCTGGAGAAGCGGTTGCCCCGTTTCCTCCACCTGGACGAGGTCAACGCCCTCCTGGACCTCCCGGGCGGCGGGCCGCAGGGTGTGCGCGACTTGGCGGTCCTGGAGATGCTCTACGCCACCGGCGCCCGTATCAGCGAGCTATGGCGGCTTGACCTTGACGACTTGGACTTCGAGGGCGAGTTCGTGCGCCTCCAGGGCAAGGGCGGCAAGGAGCGCATCATCCCGTTCGGCTCCATGGCCCAATTGGCCCTGCAGAGGTACATCGGCACGGTCCGTCCGGCCTTGTTGAGGGCGGCCGACCAACCGGTCCGCCCGACCGGAGCGAAAGGGGTCAAGGCCGTCTTCCTGAACCGGGGCGGGGGGCGCCTGTCCGTCCGCGGTCTGCGGCGGCTCATCGACAAGTATCTGGACAGGCTGGCCCTGGACCGGCGGGTCACGCCGCACGGACTGCGCCACAGTTTTGCCACGCATCTGCTCGACGCCGGCGCCGACATCCGGGCCGTGCAGGAGATGCTGGGGCACGCCAGTCTATCGACCACGCAGATCTACACGCACGTCTCGCAGGCGCGCCTGCGGGCCGTGTACCGCAACGCCCACCCGCGGGCCTGAACGACCGCGGGGTCCTGGGACCCGGACCCGCCGCCAGAGCGAGGGCGAGTCGACGAGAGAAGAAGGAGGTCGGCGCGATGATGCACGGCACGACCATCCTGGCCGTGAAGAAGGGCTCCGCCGGGGCGATGGCCGGCGACGGGCAGGTCACGCTGGAGGCCACCAAGACCGTGCTCAAGCACACGGCCCGCAAGATCCACCGCATCTACGGAGGCAAGGTCCTGGCCGGGTTCGCCGGCGGGGTCGCCGACGCCCACGCTCTCTTTGAGCGTTTCGAGGCCAAGCTGAGCGAACACCGTGGCCACCTCAAGAAGGCCGCGGTCGAACTCGCCAAGGACTGGCGAAGCGACAGGGTGCTCCGCCGCCTGGAGGCCATGATGATCGTGATGGACGCCCAGGATCTTCTCATCATCTCGGGCAACGGTGAGGTCGTCGAGCCGGACGACAACATCGCGGCCATCGGCTCCGGGGCGGGGTACGCCGTCGCCGCGGCGCGGGCTCTGGAGAAATACTCAGGCCTAGGCCCGGTCGAGGTCGTCACGGAGGCGATGCATATCGCCGCATCCATCTGTATCTACACCAACGACAACCTTACGGTCGAGCAGCTCTAGAGACCATGGGCAGGCGGCCCTTCGCGGGTCGCAGGAGGAGGGAGGCGGGCAGATGACAGCCAGCGGAAACGGACACGGCGGCCAGGGCGGGAGCGAAGGCCAGGGCGGGAGCCAGGGTGAGGGCGAAGTCAGGTCCTTCACGCTCGTCCGGCCGGGGAAGACATCGGACCCGGCCAAAAGCGACCTCACTCCCCGGCAGATCGTCGCCAACCTCGACAAGTACATCGTCGGCCAGGAGCGGGCCAAACGCTGCGTGGCCATCGCCCTGCGCAACCGGTACCGCCGGCAGTGCCTCCCGGAGAGCCTCCAGGAGGATATCGTGCCGAAGAACATCCTGATGATTGGCCCGACGGGCGTGGGCAAGACCCTCATCGCCCGCCGGCTGGCGAAGCTCGTGAGGGCGCCCTTTGTCAAGGTGGAAGCGACCAAGTTCACCGAAGTCGGCTATGTCGGCCGCGACGTCGACTCCATGGTGCGCGATCTGGTGGAGACGGCCATCCGGATGATCCGGGTGGAGAAGACCGCGACCGTCTCAGAAGAGGCCGACCGGGCGGCCCTGGCCAGGCTCGTCGACCTGCTGGCCCCCTTGCCGACTAGGCCGCAGGCCCAGCGCAACCCGTTCCAGGCCCTGTTCGGTCCGGCGCCCTCTGAGCCCGAGACAGACCTCGCCCAGGACGAGACGTCGCGAACCGTCGAGGCCGATAGGCTTTCCGAGGCCAGGCTCCGGCGGGCCGAGTTGAGGAAGCGCCTGCAGGCGGGCGAACTCGACAACGAGATGGTGGAGATTGAGGTGTCCGACCGGGTGCCCCCCATGGTCGAAGTCTTCAGTGGGTCGGGTAACGAGGAGATGGGCATCAACCTCCAGGACATGCTCGGCGGCCTCATGCCCAAGAAGACGAAGAAGCGGAAGCTCACGGTCAGGGAAGCCCGCCGGGTTTTGGCGGCCGAGGAGGCCGGCAAGCTCATCGACAAGGAAGACATCACCGCGGAGGCCTGCCGGCGAGCCGAGCAGTCGGGCATCATCTTCATCGACGAGTTGGACAAGATAGCCGGCAGGGAGAGGGCCGGAGCCGGTCCCGACGTCTCCCGGGAGGGCGTGCAGCGCGACCTTCTTCCCATCGTCGAGGGCTCGACGGTGATGACCAAGTACGGGCCGGTCAAGACGGACCACATGCTCTTTATCGCCGCCGGGGCCTTCCACAGCGCCAAGCCGTCGGACCTCATCCCGGAGCTCCAAGGACGGTTCCCCATCCGCGTGGAACTCGACCCCCTCACGCGCGAGGACTTCCGCCGCATCCTGACCGAACCGCAGGACGCCGTGACCAAGCAGTACAAGGCCCTCCTCTCCGCGGACGGCGTCGGCATCGAGTTCGCCGAAGACGCCATCGGCGCCATCGCCGCGCTGGCCCAGGAAGTGAACGAGCAGACCGAGGACATCGGCGCCCGGCGGCTGCACACGATTATGGAGCGGTTGCTCGAAGACCTTTCGTTCGAAGCGCCGGAGACTAGGCAGGAAAGAGTGGTCATTGACGCAGAATACGTAAAGAGCAAATTATCTGATATTACACGTGACCGGGACCTGAGCCGCTTCGTCCTCTAAAGACGCGAGCTCCCAGACGTCGCCCAACGTCCCGCCCCACGGGAGGAGAGTCATCGTTGACCAACCTGCTCGAAAAAGTGCGAGAGATGAGCCGGGAAATCCAGAGATACGCCGGTACCCCGGACGAATTCACTCGGATGGCCCGTGTCCTTACGGACCTGATCGGAGCGAACTCCTACGTGGTCGACGTCCGGGGGAGGGTCCTCGGCTACGCTACCGAACGCGGCTTCGAATGCGACGTCCTCGTCGAGGAAGTCTTGGACGAGAGGCGGTTTCCGCCCAGCTACAATCAGGCCATCCTAAACGTGCGGGAGACCCATCCGAACATCACCCAGAAGGAACGGAAGTGCGTCTTCAAAGACGGCGAGCCCTGCATCCAGAGCGGCAAGATCACGACCATCATCCCCATCTTCGGTGGCGGCGAACGCCTCGGAACCTTCATCCTAGGCCGGTTCAACGAGGAGTTCAGCGATGAGGACCTGGTGCTGTGCGAGTATGGCACGACCGTCCTGGCCATCGAGATGATGCGCATCAAGGCCGAGCGGGCTGAGGAGGAGGCCAGGCGCAAGGCCGCCGTGCAGGTGGCCCTGGGCACTCTGTCCTACTCCGAACTCGAGGCGGTCCGCCACATCTTCGAGGAGCTCTCCGGGCAGGAGGGCCTGCTCGTGGCCTCCAAGATCGCCGACCGCGTCGGTATCACGCGCTCGGTCATCGTGAACGCCCTGCGCAAGTTCGAGAGCGCCGGGGTGATCGAGTCCCGCTCGCTCGGCATGAAGGGCACGCACATCAAGGTCCTGAACGACTACCTGCTGGACGAGATCCGCAAGCTCCGGTAGGGCGGGCGCGCCGCGCGGGCGGCCCCATCTTGCGTGCCGCCCCTCGCTCGCGGCGGGGCTCCGTCTCGGCCTTAACGAACAGAATCCCGAGGGCTCACGCCTCGGGATTCTTGGTTCATAGGCGGCCTACGACGGACCCCACCGCCTCGCGTGGCGGCGGCCGACGGGGCCGCGCTCGCGCGGCATGCGGCCGGCGGGACCGAACGGGCCTGCGGCGGCGGCCAGAACCGGCGAAAGGACTATTGGCGCGGCCCCCGCGAAGGGACCGCGCCGGGTTGGGCCCGGAAAGCGACCGGTCCGGGTCGGGCCGCCGAGAGTCCGCGTGGTCCGGCGTAGGCCCTAGGGGAGCGGGGCGTGCTCCGGCGTAGGCCGCAGGGGAGCGGGGCGTGTTCCGGCGGCCGAGCCGGAGGCACGCTCGCGACCTAGCGGCCTGCACCGGAATTCCGCCCGCGCCCTGGCGGCCTTACCCGGACAAGGTTGTTTTGCCGGGTCCTACCTGGGGTGGTATAATACCTGGCAGTGGTTTTCCGCGGCCAACGCCGCGAATCCGCACGCCTTTTGAGGGTCACGGGGGTGCCGGCGACGCCGGTTCCGGGGCCTGATGAGAGAGGCGGAGGGGACCTGGCCCGACCGCCGGTGGCGGTCAAACCATCGGCCGGGTCCACAACCGCCGGAAGGAGGTGTACACACATGTCCGTCGTCTCAATGAAACAACTCCTCGAAGCTGGTGTCCATTTCGGTCATCAGACCCGCCGCTGGAACCCCAAGATGCAGGCCTTCATCTTCACCGAGCGCAACGGAATCTACATCATCGACCTCCAGAAGACTGTCCGCAAGATGGAGGAGGCCTACAACTTCATCCGGGACACCGTCGCTGACGGTGGCACCGTGATCTTCGTCGGCACGAAGAAGCAGGCCCAGGAGACCATCGAGTTCGAGGCCCAGCGTTGTGGGATGTACTATGTGAACCAGCGGTGGCTCGGCGGGATGCTGACGAACTTCACGACCATCAAGCGCCGGATTCAGCGCCTGCACGAGCTTGAGAAGATGGAGATCGAGGAGCGCTTCGCCCTGCTCCCCAAGAAGGAGCAACGGCTCCAACTCCATGAGAAGGCCAAGCTCGACAAGTACCTGAAGGGCATCAAGAACATGCCCGACATACCCGACGCGATTTTCATCGTCGACCCGCGCAAGGAGAACATCGCCGTTCTCGAGGCGCGCCGCCTGGACATCCCGATCGTGGCCATCGTCGACACCAACTGCGACCCCGACGAGATCGACTACATCATCCCCGGCAACGACGACGCCATTCGCGCGGTGAAGCTGATCACGTCGCGTCTGGCCGACGCCGTGCTGGAGGGCAAGCAGATGGCGGGAGACCGCCGCGGCGAAGTCCCGGCCGAGGCTTTGGACCAGTACGAGAGCCTCG
>CALMHV010000231.1 GCA_937863905.1 uncultured Bacillota bacterium | reverse complement strand
TATCGTCGGGAGCCGGGCGAAGTGGCGGGGGTTCGGGCGGGTCGGGAGCGAGCGGGCTACGAACCAACCATCTTCCTGACGAGTTCGTTCACCATTCTCGGATTGGCCTTGCCCCCGGTCTCCTTCATGACCTGACCCACCAGGAAGCCCATGGCCCTGTCCTTACCGGCCCTCAGTTCGGCCACGGCCGACGGGTTGGCGTCGACGACCCTGGCCACCACGGTCTCCAGCGCGCCGCTGTCGGATATCTGGGCCAGGCCCTTCTCGGCCACGATGGCCCGCGGCGGCTTGCCGGTGCTGAAGGTCGCCTCGAGCACGTCCTTGGCCATCTTGCCGCTGATGGTTCCCTCGTCGACGAGGGCGACCAGTTCGACAAGGGCCGCCGGCGGAAGGGCGAAGGTCTTGGCTCGCATGGCCAGCGGCTCGAGGCCGGCCTCGTTCATCAGGCGGCTGACGTCGCCCATCAGCCAATTGGAGATGGTCTTGGCGGCGGCGTGGAGCGGCGCGGTTCCGGGGCCGTCGGCCGCGCCAGCCGTCGGAACCGAGGCTCCCTGGCTCGCCTCCACCAGTTCCACGGCGTCTTCGTAGTAGTCGGCCAGGTGCCGCGAGGCGGTCAGGACACCGGCATCGTAGGCCGGCAGCCCGTACTCACGGACCAGCCGCTCGCGCCGGGCCGTCCGCAGTTCGGGCAGGGACCGGCGGATAGCCTCGACCCAATCCTGCTCCAGGACAAGGGGTAGGAGGTCGGGCTCCGGGAAGTAGCGGTAGTCGTCGGCCGATTCCTTGCGCCGCTGGAACGTGGTCACCTCCGCCCCCTCATCCCAGCCCCGCGTCTCCCGCTCCACCCGCCCTCCCCCGGCCAGGAGAGCCGCCTGCCGTTCGGTCTCGTAGGCCAGGCCGCGCTCGACGGCGCGGAAGGAGTTGAGGTTCTTGATCTCGACCGGGACGCCCAGCTTCTCCGTCCCGACCGGCCGGAGGGAGATGTTGGGCTCACAGCGCATGGAGCCCTCCTCCATCCGCACGTCGGAGACGCCCAGGTACTCGAGAATGGAGTGCAGGGCCTCGAGATAGGCTCGGGCCTCCGCCGGAGTCCGCAGGTCGGGCTCAGACACGATCTCGACGAGGGGAACCCCGGAGCGGTTGTAGTCGACCAGGGAGTAGGGCGCGCCGGTCGTGGCGCCGCCACCCGGCGTCCCGCCGTGGATCAACTTTCCGGTGTCTTCCTCAAGGTGCAGGCGCCGGATGCGGACGCGTCGCGACTCCCCGTCGACCTCGACGTCAAGGTGGCCTCCCGTCGCCAGCGGACGGTCGTACTGGGTTATCTGATACCCCTTCGGGAGGTCGGGGTAGAAGTAGTTCTTGCGCGCGAAGACCGACTCCAGGTGGACCTGGCCGTGCAGGGCGAGAGCGGCCTTCACGGCGAACTCGACGGCTCGACGGTTCAAGACCGGCAGGACCCCGGGATGCCCCAGGCAGATGGGACAGACCTGCGTGTTGGGCGCGGCGCCGAACGTGGTCGGGCAGCCGCAGAAGGCTTTGGTGCGGGTGCCCAACTCCACGTGGACCTCAAGGGCGATGACGGCCTGGTAGCGGGAGCGGGAGGTGTCCTCGCTCAATGGCGCTTCACCCCCAGAAGCGGCGGACGCTTGGTGTGGTGGTCCGTGCGCTGCTCGTGGGCGAAGGCCACTCGGAGGAGCAATTCCTCGGAGAAAGCGGGGCCCATGAGCTGCAGTCCCACCGGCAACCCCTGCGAGAAACCGCAGGGGACCGAGATGGCCGGGAGGCCGGCCAGGCTGGCCGGGATGGTGCAAAGGTCGGCCATGTACATGGCGAGAGGGTCGTCCGCCCTCTCCCCGATGGGGAAGGCCACGGTGGGTGAGGTCGGGCTGATGAGGAAGTCGTACCGTCCGAAGGCCTGCTCGAAATCCCGGCGCAGCAGAGTGCGCGCCTTCTGGGCCTTGAGGTAGTACGCGTCGTAGTACCCGGCCGAGAGGACGTAGGCGCCCAGCATGATGCGCCGCTTGACCTCCGGCCCGAAACCCTGGGAACGGGTGGACAGGTACAGGCTAAGAAGGTCGCCCGGAGGCGGGCCGCCGCCGATACTGGCGCGGGCGCCGTTACCCACGTCTTCGCCACCCGCCGCGGCCCCGGCCCGGTAGCCGTAGCGCGTCCCGTCGTACCGGGCGAGGTTCGACGAGGCCTCAGCCGGAGCGATGACGTAGTACATGTCCAGGGCGAAAGCCGCGTTGGGCAGGGAACACTCCTCGACGCCCACGCCGAGTTCGGCGAGGACCGCAGCGGCCTCCTCGACCCTCTGCCTCACCTCGGGCTCGACACCCTCTCCGAAAAGCTCGCGCGGGATGCCGGCAACCAAACCGTCCACATCGGGCACGAGGGCCTGACCGTAGTCGGGTGGCTTCACCCTGGCCGAGGTCGAGTCGAGCGGGTCCGGCCCGGCGATGGCGCCGAGGACCAGGGCCGCGTCGGTCACGTCGCGGGTGATGGGGCCGATCTGGTCCAGGGAGGAGGCAAAAGCCACGAGCCCGTACCGGGAGACCAAACCGTAGGTGGGCTTGAGGCCCACGACGCCGCAAAAGCTGGCCGGCTGGCGGATGGACCCGCCGGTGTCGGACCCCAGGGCGAAGGGAACCTCGTACGCGGCGACGGCCGCCGCCGAACCGCCGCTGGAGCCGCCGGGCACACAGCGGAGGTCCCAGGGGTTGGCCGTGGGGTGGAAACCGGAGTTCTCCGTGGAGGAACCCATGGCAAACTCGTCGCAGTTGGTCTTACCGAGGAGGATGTGCCCCGCCGCCTCGAGACGCTGCATCACGGTGGCGCTGTACGGCGGCCGGTATCCTTCAAGGATGCGGGAACCACAAGTCGTCGGGATGTCCTGGGTGGCGATGTTGTCTTTCAGAGCGAAAGGGACACCCGCGGTCGGCGTGGCCCCCCCCTCCGCCGCCTTGTCGGCCAGGCGCGCCAAGCGCCGGCCATGGTCGGCGGTGACGGTCAGGAAGGCCGCCACGCTCTCCTCGACGGCGACGATGCGCTCCAGGAAGCTCTCCAGGACCTCCGAGCGCGTCACTTCGCCCTGGGCGATAAGGGTGGCAAGCTGGCTGGCCGTGGCCTCGGTAAACCTCATTCGAGGACCCTCGGGACCTTGAAGAGGCCCTTCTCCGTCGCCGGGGCCGAGGCGAGAGCCTCCTCGCGGGTCAGCCCCTCCCAGACCTCGTCCTCGCGGAGAGGTGTCGCGGCGCCGGAAAGGACGCTCGCCGTCGGCTCCACGGCCGACGTGTCGAGTCCACCGAGGCGGGTCACGTGCCCAAGGATATCGTTGAGCTGGGCGGTGAAGCGGTCGAGTTCATCCGGAGAGAAGGCCAGCCGGGCGAGAAGCGCCACGTGCTCCACTTCCTCCCGGGTGATGATGGCCATCCTAGCACCCCCAGACACCACCGCCGTGAGTCCGCCCACGACCCGGGACTAGACGACAACGAGGTCGGCGACGACCCACGACGGGCTAACTAGCGAAAAGGGCCCGACGACATCTTCGGGCTCCTCGGCGAGGGCAAGAACCTGCTTGAGCAGCGAGTACATGTTGCCGCTCAACATGGCCCTCTTCACCGGATAGGCCGGTCTTCCTCTTTCCAGGGCCCAGGCGTTGGTCGTGGTGACCGAAAAGTCGCCGACGGCCGGGTCGATGACGAAGGCCCCCATGACGTCCTGGACGAGAAGGCCCCGGTCGACGCCGGCAGCCGGGAGGTCGGGGAAGGTCGGCCCCGGGGAGGTCACGACCAGGCTGGAGGGTAGGATGCCCGGGCGGTAGCCGAAGGGTCCGGAGGGCTCGACGAAGGTCGACATCCGGCCGGACCGGTCGCGGCTCGCGTTGCCGGTCGAGCGCCGGAGACCCAAGGACGCGGCCGAGTAGTTGTTGTGCAGGAGCGAGACGAGTCGGCCCGCCCGGATGACCGGCGTGGCCTGGCCCGCCGTCCCTTCCGCGTCGAACAGGTAGGAACCCGTCGAGCCCGGACGGGTGGCGTCGTCGGTGATGTCGAGGATAGCGGAGGCGACCCCGTCGCCAGGCGAGGCTCCCCCCGCGGCGAAAAGCGAAGTCCCTTCGGCGACCCGGTCGGCGCCGAGGGCCGGCCCGAGCGAAGTCGCCAGAAGAGACAAGAGGGCATCCGGACGGAGGACCACCGTCTGAAGCCCCGGGACAACATCTCGGGCGTCGTCGGACGATCTGGCCAGGGCGGCCGCCTTGCGCCCGACGGCCAGCGCCAGCAGCCCGGCCAGGCTGCGGGAGGTTCTTGACCACATGGCGAAGCCCCCGCCCCTCGACATAGCGTAGAGCCCGGCCGAGATCCGGGTGTCCAGGCTCGACCGCACCAGCCCGGCGGAGTTGACGATTGCGACGCGCCGGCACGTGGCCGTGGCCACGACGCCGAGAACTCCGACGCCGGCCTCCCTGGCCTCCGCCCCCACGGTCATGGCCACGCCGACGATTTCCGGAAGGTTCATCTCCAAGACACGCTTGTCGGCCAGGCCGGGGGCCTCCGGGGCGTCGCCGGCCGAGACGAGCGGCAGGGCCGGGTCGTCCGGCAGGGCGGCCCGCCGGCAGTCGTTCACGACCTCGGCCAGAGCCGGGGAGGACAGGTCGGTCGTTGAGGCGAACCCGACCCGACGGCCCCAGCGGGCGGCCAAGCCAAGACCGCGGTGGAGAACGGTGTTGGCCGTTCGCAGGGCGAACTCGCCGGCCCCCGACGGCTCCAGGAGCACGGCGTCCTCCGGGGCGTCCAGGACGAAGGCCTCGGCCCCGTCGGCGCCCGCGCGCCGAGCCAACTCGACGGCCTGTTCGGCGCGTTCCACGAGGTCCTGCATCAGGCCGGTCCCCTCTCCTCAGCCTCGGCCGCGGAAGCCTGGCCCACCCCGCCGATGGTCGCCCGCTGCAGGCGCACGTGCGGAGCTCCGGAGCCGGCCGGGATGACCTGCGCGGGGAAGCCCTTGCCACAGCCCCCGGGGTGGAAGCGGAGGTCGCAGCCGACGGCGTCGATGTTCTGGAGGATGTCCAGGATGCTGCCCGAGAGAGACGGGGCCCGCACGGGACGGCCAAGTTCGCCGCCCTCGATGAGACGGGCGCGGTCCGGCCGGAACTGGAAGACGCCGCGGGCCGGGTCGACCTGCCCGCCGCGCTTGCCCATGAGGTAGATGCCCTTCTTCACGCCTTCGAGCATCTGGTCCAGGGAGAAGTCGCCCGGCTCCAGATTGATGGTGGCCATCCGGACGATGGGCGGGCAGCCGAAATCGCGGGCCCTCGCGTGCCCGTTCGGGGGCCGGCCCATGGCGGCGGCCGTGCGCCGGGTGTGGAGGTACTCCTTGAGCACACCGTCTTCGATGAGGGTCACCCGCCGGGCGGGGACCCCCTCGTCGTCGTAGGGGTACAGGCCCACCGTGCCGGGCCGGCCAGGGTCGTCGACCACGGTGACTCCGGGAGCGCCGACCTGGGCCCCCAGCTTGCCCGCCAGCACGGACGCGCCGGCGAGCACATCGTCGGCTTCGCACGAGTGGCCGACGGCCTCGTGGATGAAGTTCTCGGTCGACTGGTTGTCGAGGATGGCCGTCATCTCACCGCCCGGGGCCTCTCCCGCGCCCAGCCACTCGGCGGCGGCCCCGGCGAGGCTTGCGGCGAGGCTCTTGACCGCCGGCTCCGCGAGGAGTTCGAGGCCCCCGACCCCGCCCAGGCTCTCGGCGCTGTCGGAGACGTGCGGCCCGCGCGCCGCTTCGACCGTGGCCCGCAGGATGATCCGGGCGGAGTCGGTCTCGATGTCCGACCCGTCCGTGCTGGCAAACCTGTCGATCCCGGTCGAGTCGGCGTAGGCCAGGCTCACCCGGCTCGTCTCGGGACGGGCGAAGGCTTCGGCCTTGAAGGTGCGGAGGATATCCAGCTTGGCCTCGAGGTCCACCTCGGCCGGGTCCGTGGCCCGGGGCGTCGACACCCGGCCCGTGGACACGACCGCCGGGCCGAGCGCGGCGGCTCCGGAGACGGAGGCAGCGGTTCTCTCGGCCTGGAGAGCTCCGCTCAGGGCGTCCGAGACGGCCTTGGCGAGGGCGGCCCGGCCCAGCCCGCCGGCGGCCGCGAAACCCTCACCGCCACGGGCCCCGAAGACCCGGACCCCCAAACCCCTCTCGACGTGCCGGGAGGCCTCCCATGTCTCGCGCCTGGCGGCGCCGGGGCCCGCGCCCGTGGGGCGCCGGGCCACCAGGCCGACCAGGGTCAGACGGCGGTCCTGGAAGCGGACATCGGCGTACACGGCGCCCATCTCCCGGGCTCGCCGGAGGGCGAACTCCATGGCCGCCTGAGGGTCGAGCGGCCGGTCACCTTCAGTCTTCAAGTCCACCCCTCCAGCAGGGTGCGGAAATCTTCCTCGGTGAGGACCTTGACGCCGAGTTCCCGGGCGCGGTCGAGTTTCGAGCCTGCCTCCCGGCCGGCCACCAGGTAGTCCGTCTTAGCGCTGACCGAAGAGGCGGCCCGGCCGCCGAGACTCTCCACGAGTTCCTCGGCCTCCCGGCGCTGGAGGGTCAAAAGGGTGCCGGTGAAGACAAAGGTCTTGCCGGCCAAGGGAGAGGCCGGGTCCGGGTCCGGGGCCGGGGCCGGGGCCAGGGTGTCGAACAGACTCGACGGGGCGCCCACCCGCGGCCCGCCCGGCTCGCGCAAGTTCACGCCGGCCCGCCGCAGCTTCTCGACAATCTCCTGGTTGCGGGGTTCGGCGAAGAAACCGGCCACGCTCGCCGCTATCTTCTCTCCGACCTCCGGCACCGTGACAAGGTCTTCCTCGCGGGCGGTCATGAGAGCGTCGAGCGTCCCGAAATGGCGGGCCAGGACCCGCGAGACCCTCCCGCCCACGTACCGGACGCCGAGGGCGCACAGGAGGCGGTGCAAGGGTCGTCCCTTGCTTCTCTCAATGGCGGCCAGGAGGTTCGAGGCCGATTTGTCGGCCAGGCGCTCCAGGGCGATGAGTTCGTCCTTCCGGGCGGCCAGGGAGTAGAGGTCGGCCACGTCCGTCACGAGTCCCGACTCCAGAAGCTGCAGGACGACGGCGGGGCCCAGACCCTCGATGTCCAGGCCGAGGCGCGAGGCGAAGTGAAGGAGTCCCTCCGCCCGTTGAGCCGGGCAGGTCAGGGAGGCCGTGCAGCGGTGGGCCGCCTCGCCCTCCTCCCGGACCACCTTGGACCCGCACACCGGACACGTCTCGGGCATCCGGAACTCGCGCTCCTCGCCCGTGCGGCGCTCCGGCAGGATACGGACGATCTCCGGGATGACGTCGCCGGCCTTCTGGACCACGGCCCAGTCGCCGATGCGGATGTCCTTGTCCCGGACGTAGTCGGCGTTGTGGAGGGAGGCCCGGCTCACGGTCGAACCTGCGAGGCGCACCGGCTCAAGTTCGGCCAGGGGAGTGACCGCTCCCGTCCGGCCGACGCTGACGGCGATGCCCCGGACGCGGGTAACACCCTGTTCCGCCGGGAACTTGAAGGCGATGGCCCAGCGGGGCGCGGAGGACGTCGCTCCGAGACGGCGCTGCTGGTCAAGGGAATTCACCTTCACCACCACACCATCAATCTCGTAGCGAAGGCCGCCCCTCTTCTCGCGCCAGACGTCACAGAAGGCGATGACCTCATCCAGGCTCCCCGCCAGCCGGGCCTCCGGGTTGACCTTGAAGCCGAGGTCCCGGAGGAGGGCGAGACCATCCTGGTGAGTCGTGTCCGCGGGCGGGCGGCCCTGGACCTGGATGACGACGTAAAGGAAGCTGTCGAGCGAGCGCCCCGCGGTGACCGCCGGGTCGAGCTGCCGGACGGAACCAGCGGCGGCGTTGCGGGGATTGGCGAAAGCGGGCTCGCCCGCCGCCTCTCGCCGGCGGTTCAGAGCCTCGAACTCCGGAATGGGCATGTAGATCTCGCCCCGGGCCTCGAAGACCCCGCCGGC
>CALMHV010000230.1 GCA_937863905.1 uncultured Bacillota bacterium | reverse complement strand
AGGCATACACCGACCAGCATTGACCGGCCGCGGAGCGGCGGACTCCCTCATCGCCGGAGCCCCCGGGCTACTGCCCGCTGCTCAGGTAGGCGTCGAGGTCCACCGTGTAGGCGTAGAGCGCGGCCGTAGTGTAGCGGTTCGAGGGATTCCAGAGCATCCAGCCCTTGACGCCGAGTTCGTGGGTGGCTCGGATCTGGTCCAGGACCTGCTCGGGTCCGTAGGTGTGATACATGGTGAAGTCCTGGAGCCACGGGCGAAGCTTGGCCTTGCCTTCCGGACCGAGTCGCCGCAAGGCGTCGGAGAGGGCGCCCCGGATGGTCTCGTACGGCTGGGCGTCAGGCTCATCCAGGCCGAAGTGCCTGGGGCCGTAGTGCGACGGGTAGATCATGGGGCTCATGGAGTCCACAGCGCCGGGCACGTCCTCAAGGACCTGCCCCAGGGCCGTATCGACGCTCGTGGAGCAGATGATGCCGAAAACGTCGGCCGAGGTCTTGGTCCCGTAGGGGGCCAGCCGGCCCCGGGCGTAGTTGAGGAATTCGGTGATGGCCCGGACCCGGTTGACGCAGTCAGGACCGTCAGGCTGGCTGAAGACCGCGTTTCGGACGTCGCCGTCGGTCGGGAAGCGGACATAGTCGAACTGGATCTCGTCGAAACCCAGCCCGGCCGCCTCCTCGGCGAGGGACAGGACGTAGTCCCACGCCTCGGGTAGGAAGGGATCCAGCCAAGCATTCCCGGCCGCGTCGCGCCAGACGCTCCCATCCTTACGCCTCACGGCCAGGTCCGGATTGTAGTAGGTCATCGTCGAATCTTCGAAAGTGACCATGCGGGCGATAGTGTAGATGCCGTAAGCCCGGGTCAGCGTCAGGAACTCCGGCATGTCGTGCATCTGGATGGAAATGGCCCCGGCTTCCCGGAAGGCGGGAACCTGGGTGTCGTAGGTCGCCTTCCCCTGTTCGTCCTTGATGTTGACGACAAGGGCGTTGAGGGCCGTACTGTCGATGAGTTCGATGAGGTACCGGAGGGCGGCGGGCTGGCCGGCCGTGTACCCCGTAAGGTAGATGGCCCGGGCCTCGTCCCCGAGGGGACTCGGTTTCCCGGCGAACTGCGGGCTCGGGGCCAAAACAGCGGGCGGCGGAGCCGGACTCCAGCCCCGGTAGCCGGTCGAAAGCGCCGAAGTGACCGAGGCATCCGTGGCCGAGCCCCTCGGACGGTAGACGGGGAAGGCGCCGCTCGGAGAAGCCGCCCAGGACGGCCAGAGGCGCGCGGCCAAGAGAGCGCCTCGGCTCGGCGCCGCCGCCCGACATCGAGGGCGGCCAAGGGTCCGGAGACAAGCCCCGCCCCGGCGGCCAGACAGAGGACAAGAACCGTCAGGACGACCCGGCGGACCCCAGGTCGCTTGGACGCCCGCCGCGAACGAAGAGGAGCCGCCGGCGAACTGGACGGCGGCGGCGACGGCGGTAGCGCGGAGCCGTCAGTTGACACCTCGGGCGTCATACGGCGAGTCATTTGCCGGGGACGGCGCAAATCCTGCCGGAGCAGGCCGGCCATGCCTTGGCAGGCGGGCCAGGAACTGCAGCTAGAAGTGGGTTGCCAGTTCGTCGGCCCGGGCCACGTCGGCGGGCGTGTTGAGGTTGTGGAAGAAGACACGTGGGTCTCCGAACAGGCGAATCTCCACGTCTGGGATTT
>CALMHV010000229.1 GCA_937863905.1 uncultured Bacillota bacterium | reverse complement strand
GCGCCTGTCGACTTCGAGACCCAATCGGCCAAGGGCGCCTCGGCCCGCCGGCCTTTGCCGGACGGCCTCGTCGCCGGCCTGACCGCGGCGGTCGGCCCGGAGTACGTCCTCACCGCCGCGCCCGACCTCCGGGCCTACTCCCGCGACAGCTGGACGGTGGCCTCCCTGCGCGTCCTGCACGGGCGGCCGCTCCCGCTCCCCGACGCCGTCGTCCTGCCCGGTTCGACCGGCGAGGTGGCGGCCGTGGTGAAGCTCCTCTACGACAGCGGTGTCCCCATCATCCCCTTCGGCGGGGGCTCCGGGGTGCTGGGCGGCACCATCGCCCTCACCGGGGGCGTCATCGTCGACACCAAGCGCCTGGACCGCGTCCTGGACATCAACGAGACCGGCCTTTACGTCACGGCCCAGACCGGCATTCTCGGCGTGGACCTCGAGACCGCCCTGGGGCGGGCGGGCTACACCCTGGGTCATTTCCCGCAGTCTATCGACGTGGCCACCCTGGGCGGGCTCATCGCCACCCGGTCGGCCGGCCAGTTCTCGACCAAGTACGGGTGCATCGAAGACATGCTGCTGGCGGTGGAGGCCGTCCTGCCCGAGGGCCGGATCGTCCGGACCAAGCTCACGGCCCGCGCCGCCACCGGCCCGGACGTCAAGAGCCTGTTCATCGGGTCCGAGGGGACCCTCGGCATCCTGACCGAGGCCACGCTGCGCCTCCACCCCCGCCCGGAGAAGCGCCACGGGCAGGCCTACGAGATAGGCGCCTTCGAGGAGGGACTGGAGGCCATCCGGCGGGTCATGCGCACGGGTTTCCGGCCGGCGGTCGTCCGTCTTTACGACCCCTTCGAGAGCGCCCACTCCTTCGGGGAGAGCGTCGCCCAAGGCAAGTGCCTCCTCATCTTCGTCTCCGAGGGTCCGGCCCGTCTGGTGGACCTCGAACTCGAGGTCGTCGCCGAGGTGATGGCGGCCTTCCCCGGCCGGGAACTCGGACCCGAACCGGGCCGGCGCTGGCTGGCCCGGCGTAACGTCGTGAGCGGTCTCCCCGAGTTCATGAGCCAGGGGCTGGTCGTGGACACCTTGGAGGTCGCCGCCACCTGGGACGGCGTGACCGCCCTCTACCAGATGATCACCGAACGGATGCGGGCGGTGAAGGGCGTCGTCTCCGCCTCAGCCCACAGTTCTCACTCCTACACGCAGGGCACGAACCTCTATCTCACCTTCCTGGCCCTGGGGCCGGACGGCGAGACGGCCGAAGACGTCTACCAGCGCATCTGGAGGGCGGCCATGGAGGCCTGCCTGGAGGCGGGCGGGACCATCGCCCACCACCACGGCATCGGTCTCCAGCGCGTCCCCTGGGCCGCGGCCGAGCACGGGACGAGCCTTGAGGTCCTGCGCCGGGTGCGCCGGGCGCTTGACCCGAAGGGGCTCTTCAACCCGGGCAAGCTCTTCGCCGACCCGGCGGCGCCGGGTCCCGGCCCGGACGCGGGGGAGGTGGGCTAGGTGTCCGACAAGGCGGGCAAGCATTTTGACCTAGCCACCCAGGGCCGCATCTGCGTCTTGTGTCCGAACATGTGCCGGTACCTCTGCCCGGTCGCCGCGGTGGAGAAGAGCGAGACGACGAGCCCCCGGGGCAAAGCCACTCTGGCCCTCGGCCTCGGCCGGGGCGAGGTCGCCTTCTCCGAGGGCGAGGCGGCGGCCCTCTACCACTGCGCCACCTGCAAGATCTGCCGCGAGTGGTGCCCCTCCAACGTGGATCTTCCCGAAGTCACCCGCGAGTTGCGGGAGCGGGCGGCCCGCGAGGGGCTGGCGCCGCCGGCGGTCCGGAACCTCGCCGAGCGCCTTGTCCGCGACAGGTCATTGCACGGCCCGGCGGCCGCGCTGGCGGCCGAGGGCCTGAGCCGCTACCGCCAACTGGTTTCGCCCGGGGCCAAGGTCCTCTACTTCGCGGGCTGTTCGACGGCCACGCTCCAGCCCAGAGTGGTCGCGGCCACCCTGCGGCTCTTCGAAGCGGCCGGGGTGAAGGTGGCCAGGCTCCAGACCGAGGAATGCTGCGGTCTACCTCTGGATGTCCTCGGTTTCCGCGAGGAAGCGGCCGCCTTCGCCCGGGGCCTGGCCGCGGCTGTCGAGGCGGGCGGGTACCAGACCGTGGTCTCCGGTTGCCCCATGTGCACCCAGGTCATGAAGGACCGCTATCCGGCCCTCGGGGTCACCCTCGGGGCCGACGTGCGCCACGTGACGGAGTACTTCGCCGGGCTGGCGGAGGAGGGCGCCCTGGGCGGGCCGGCCGGGAAGCGCGACACCGGCAACCCGCGCGCCGCCGGCGACGCGCCCAGCGACACCGGCCCGCCGGCCGGGGCCGGCACCTACCACGATCCCTGCTACCTTGGCCGCTACCAGGGCGTCTATGACCCTCCGCGGCGGCTCCTGACCGGCGTGGCCGGGTTGGCCCTCGTGGAGATGGAGCGCCACGGCGAACTCGCCGCCTGTTGCGGTGGGGCGTTCACCACGGACACGGTCAGGCCGGGAACGGCCACGAGCCTCGCCTCGCGGCGTATCGAGGAGGCCGGGCGCACCGGCGCCGGCACCCTGGTCACGGCCTGCCCGCACTGCCTGGAGATGTTGGGGCCGGCGGGGGCGGACCGGGGAATCGCCGTGTGCGACATCACCGAGGTGCTGGCCGAGAGATTGGGTGTCCTGCCGCGCCGGTCGGCTTGACGCGGAGAGGGGAGGGGAAACCTTGATTTTCGGGGAGACCTTGATTTACGACGTTCTGGTGCTGGGGGGCGGCATAACCGGGGTCTCGGTCGCCCGGGACTGCGCTCTGCGCGGGCTCAAGGTGGCCCTGGTCGAGAGGACCGATTTCGCCTCGGGAACCACGGGCACGTGTATGGGGATGCTCCACGGGGGCCTGCAGTACCTGTTGGCCAACCCCGAACTCACCAGGGTCGAGTGCGAGGAGAGCGGCATCATGCAGAAGGCCGCGCCGCACCTCATCTTCGCCATCCCGTTCCTCTACCTCATCCATGACCTGGCCAAGGTGGACGCCTACGGGGCTTTCCTCAACTACTACGACACCTTTCAGAAGACAAAGTCCGGTCGGCCGCACGTCAAGCTCACCCCGGACGAGGCCCTGGAGATCGAGCCCTCCCTGAGGCCGGGTTTCGTTGCCGCCCTGACCAACGATGAACCGGGAGTGGACGTCTTTCGGCTGAACGTCCTGGCCGCCCTCGACGCGGCGGGGCGCGGCGCCCTCATCCGCAACCACACCGAGGTCACCGGGCTCATCCTGGAGGACGTCGGGCCGGACGGCCAGGCCTCCGCCCCCGGAGGCGCGGTAGCCGCGTCGTCCGGGGAGGCCGGCCCTGCGGTCGGCGCTCCCCGCGTCGCCCGCCGCGTCCTCGGGGCTCGCCTCCGCGACACCCTGACCGGCGAGACCGGCGAGATCCGGGCCCGCGTCACCGTCAACGCCTGCGGACCCTGGGTGCCGCGCGTCACGGCCATGGCCGGCCTCAGCTACCGCCTGCGCCCGACAAAGGGCATCCATCTCATTCTCGACCGCCGCATCCTGAGCGTCGGGCTGCAGTGCAGCGCTATCGACGGCCGGAACGTCCTTCTTCTTCCCCACGAGAACACGACGCTCATCGGGTGCACCGACGACGACTACTTCGGAGACGAGGACGAGGTGCGGCCGGAGCCCCAGGAGATCGAGTACCTGCTCTCCAGCCTGGAGTCGCTCCTGCCCGGGATACGCCGGGCCAGGGTCATCCGGGTGATGGCCGGTCTTCGCCCGACTCTCTACCAGTACGGGGTCTACGAGGACAAGGTCACTCGCGATTTCGAGGTCTGGGACCACGAGCCGCGCGACGGGGTCGCCGGCTTCATCACCATCGCGGGCGGCAAGATGACCATCGCCCGCATCATGGCCGAGAAGACGGCCGACGCCGTCGTCGCCCGCCTGGGGCTCGACGGTGACGCCGTCCGCTGCCGCACGGCCGAACTCCCTCTCCCCGGGGGCGAGCGTCTCCTCGGACGGAGCGACATCGAGAAGCTGGCGCGGCGGTACAAGGTTCCCGTGGCCGCCGCGGCCCGCTTGGCCTACCGCCACGGAACCCTGGCCGAGGCGGTCCTTGAGGAGGGTTGTCGTGAGGCGTCCGGTCGGGTCACCGTGTGCACGTGTGAGCCGGTGCTGGAGGCCGAGATCCTCTGGGCCGCGCGCCACGAGTGGGTCCGGACCCTGGACGACTTGCGCCGGCGCGTCCGGACCGGGATGGGACCCTGCCAGGGGTTCGGCTGCTCCGAACAGGCCGCCGCCGTGCTCGGGCTGGCCTTGGACCGTGACCCCGCCACCGCGCGGGCCGACCTGGAGTCGTTCCGCCAGGAGCGCTGGAAGGGGCAGAAGGGCTGGCTCGGTGGCGACCAACTCCGGCAGCAGGAAGTCAGCCAGGGCGCCTGGCTGCACGCCGAGGGGAGGGTCGGGCGATGAGCGCTCCGGGGGGTAGGCTCTCGACCGGCAGGTCGGCTGATGTCGCGGTCATCGGCGGTGGGCTGGCCGGCCTGTGCGCCGCGATCGCCGCGGCCAAGCATGGCCTGCGGGTCGTCGTGGTGCGGCGCGGCCTCGGGACGACGGCCATGTCCTCCGGCGGGCTCGACTTCCCCGCCGACCTGCCGCGCCTCTATGGGGCCGGGGTAGGCGGACCGGGTGTCTCGTCCGCGGCGACCTCCGAGGCGGCCGGCACTCTTGGCGATTGGCTTCGCGCCGCCGGGGCCGAGCTTCGCGGGCGGCCGGGCGAGGAGATGCTCCTCCTCGACACGGCGGGCGACGTCCGCCGCACGAACCTCGCCCTCGTCCAGCACGCGGCGGGAAGCGTTGAGCGCTGGTCCGGGCAGGGCGGCAAGCTTCTTCTCCTGGGTGTGGCCGGGTATCCGTCGTTCCGCCCGGAGTGGGTCCGACGCCGGGTCGTCGCCGCCGGGCTCTTGCCGGCGGAACGGGTCGCCGCCGGGCGCGTGACCGTGCCCGGCCTCAAAGACGAAGGCGACCTGCCGGCGGCCAGGTTGGCCCGGGCCCTGGAGGTCCCGGACACCGCCAAGGCCTTCGCCTCCGCGGTCGGTCGGGCCGCCAGGGAGGCCGGGGCCAGCCACGTGGCTCTCCCGCCCGTCCTCGGTCTGGAGAAGGCTTCGGAGGTCTTTCGCTGGGTGACGGAGGCCGTCGCCGCCCACGCCCCGGTCGCCGTCTTCGAACTCCTTTCCCCGCCGCCCTCGGTCCCGGGGCAGAGGCTCCAGGACCTTCTCGACCGCGTCGCCGTCGCCGCCGGTGTGGAAATCGCGTCCGGCCGGGTGACGGGAGCGGCGCTGGAGGCCGCGCCCGAGCCGGCTGAGGGCCCGGAAAACCTTGCTTCCGTGACGGTCGAGTCCCAGGGTCGGAACTGGACCCTGTCGGCGCGGGAGTTCATCCTGGCCACCGGCAAGTACGCCGCCGGGGGGCTCGACGCCGGCGGGTTGGCCGTCGCCGAACCCGTCTTCGGGCTGGCCGTTTTCGTCCCACCGCCCCCGGGCTGGCCGTCGGCCGAACTGCCGGCGGGCCAGCGACTCGTCCGGGAGATGGTCTACGACCGCTTCGCGGCCCGCCATCCCGTCTTCGAGGCCGGCCTCGCCGTGGACTGGGGGCTTCGCCCCCTGGGCGGCGACGGACGGACGCCCCGGTTCGCCAACCTGCGGGCGGCCGGCTCCGTTCTGGGTGGCTACAACCACTTTGCCGACGGCGCCGGCTCGGGCGTCGCCGTCGTGACCGGCCTGGAGGCCGGGCGCCTGGCGGCGGAGGCGGCGTCGGCGAGCGAGAAGGGCGAGGCGCCGGCCGGCGCCGGGGCCGCTACCCCGGAGACGGGCGCCGGGGCCGCTACCCCGGAGACGGGCGCCGTGGGGAGGGAGCCCGCGTGAGCGACAAGCGACGGCCACGGGCGGTGAATCGCTCGGCTGGAGTCCTGCGCTACCTGGACATCTACCGCACGGAGCGGCTCCTGCCGTACTCCCCGGCCGACAGCCAGCTCATCTCCGACCTCGAGCGGTGCCTGGGCTGCGGCAACTGTCTGGCCGCCTGTCCGGTGGTCGGCGCCCTGGCCGAACACCCCTACCCCGGTCCGCGCGCCGTCGGGATGAGCCTCTCCCGGTCCGTTCCCGACTTCTGGACCGCCGGCGGCCTGGCCGGCTTCTGCACCACCTGTATGGCCTGCCAGGAGGCTTGCCCCGGCGACGTCCCCATCTACCGGGCCGTTCTGATGCTGCGGGCCAAGAACTTTGAGCAGAAGGTCCTCGAAGGCGAGGAGCCCCTGTCAGGCCTCAAACAGCTCCTCCTCGACTTCTTCACCGAGGGGAAGCTGGCCCAGGCCGCCCGGTGGGGCGCCGCCCTGCAGGGCCTGGCCTACCGGCGGACGGCGAGCGGCGAGATGAAGGCCCGGGTCGCGCTTCCCCTGGGCCCGCTCGCGAACCGGATCATCCCCCCGCTGGCGAAGCGCTCGCTGACCGACGAGTTCGCCGCCCCCGTGGCCGGACTCGAGCCGGACGGGCCGCGCGTGGCCGTCTTCGCCGGCTGCCTCTACAACCACGCCTACACCGACACCGGGCGCTCCCTGGTGGAGGTCTTGCGGCGGCACGCCCGCGAGGTCGTCGTTCCCGCCGGCCAGGTCTGTTGCGGGGCGCCGACCTTCTCCAGCGGCGACCTCCCGACGACGCGGCGCCTGGCCGTGGACAACGCCCGGGTTTTCGCCGACGCCGCGGGGTCGGACGGTCTTGACTTCGTCGTCACTGCCTGCGCCTCGTGCGGCGACTCGCTCACCCGCGAGTACCCGGGGCTCTTCCGCCTTCCGGAGGGGACGGCCCCCACCGCCGAAGTGGTCGCCGAGGCCGCCGCTGTGCGCGGGTTCGCGGCGCGGGTCCGCGACATCCACGCCTTCCTCGCCGACGAGGTCTCCTTCCGGGTGCCCGCGTCGGCGCCCGCGTCCGCGCCCGCGGGTCCGGCCCCGATGGCCGTGACCATCCACGACCCGTGCCATCTCGCGCGCGGTCAGGGCTTGGTCCGGGAGGTTCGCGACCTCGTCCGGGCCATCCCCGGACTCACGCTGCGGGAAATGGCCGCACCCGGCGAGTGCTGCGGTGGAGCCGGGAGTTTCAGCCTCGAGCACTACGAGGTGGCTGCGGCTATCCGGCAAGGCAAGGTCGCCGGCATCGCCGCCACCGGGGCCGACGTGGTCGTCACCGGCTGCCCCTCGTGCCGCATGCATATCTCCGACGGGCTCGAGCAAGCGGGACAGGGCCGCCCGGTCCGGCACGTCGTCGACCTCCTGGCCGCGGCCTACCGGGCCGGGACGGGGAGTGACGCCCCGTGACCTCGCGCCCCCCGCGTTCCCCGGTGCGAGATGTCGTCCTCGGCGGTCTGTTCATCGGGCTGGCCTTGGTGCTGCCCGTGCTCTTTCACTTCATTGGCTCCGGGCAAGTGTTCCTGCCGATGCACATCCCCGTCTTCCTGGCCGGCTTCACGGTGAGCCCGTGGGCCGCGGCCGTCGTCGGACTGCTCTCACCCCTCCTTAGCTCGGTGCTCACGGGGATGCCGCCGCTTTCGCCGCCCCTGGCTCAGGGGATGATGGTCGAACTGGCCGTCTACGGTCTGGCCACGGCCTGGCTCTACCGGTACACCCACCGGGTCGTTCTGAGCTGGGCCCTGAGCGCCGTCCTCGGCCGGCTCGCCTACGGCCTCTTCGGCGCGCTCATCCTGCCGCTCTTCGGCCTCCAGGGTATCCCGGTCCTCTACCCCGTCACCGTCGGCCTGGTCACCGGGCTCCCCGGCATCGCCATCCAGGCCGTGCTCGTGCCGGCCGTGGTCTACTTCACCCAGCGGGCGAAGCCAAGCGTCGGACGCCGGGGTGTGAACCTTGGGCGGCTGGACCGCGAGGCTCTGCTCTCGCGGATAGAGGACTTCCATGGCCATCTCGGGCCGTACGTGATCTTTGGGTTCCGGGCCGGGCAACTGGCTCTGCGGGTGCTCGAGGCGAAGGGTTTCTTCGACCTGGAGGCCGACGTCCACTGCGGCGACCGCCCTCCGGTCTCGTGCTTCGCCGACGGCGTCCAGCTGGGCTCGGGCTGCACGACCGGGAAGGGGAACCTCAAGGTCACGGGCGGGCCACCCGGCGTCGCGTCCGCGGTCGCCCGGGCGGTTTTCCGGCTCCGCCCCCCGAGTCCCTCGTCTGTCGCGCCTCCGGCGCCGCCGGTCCCCCTCACCGTCCTCGTCCGCCCCGATGTGGCGGCCAGAGCGGGCCGGTGGCTGGACGAGCTTGGCGACCGCGAGTCGGCGATGAGGATCCTTGAGCTCCCCGATGAGGAACTCTTCGAGGTGAGGCGGGGCTCCTAGCTCCCCCTACCCCTCGAGGTGGATGTCCACGTAGTCCTCGAAGTACCGCCGCCCGGCCGGGATGCGGACCTCCACGCGCGGCCCCGAGCCTGCCTCGTCTCCCGTCCTCGCGGTGGGATGCTGGGCCACGCTCGAGGTCCATCGCGCCGTCCACGGCCCGTAGCCGGAACTCCGATACAGGTAGACGTTGTGCCAGTGGGCGCCCCTGATCCAGGAACCCGAGGCCAGGTCCTCGACGCGTTGGCCGATGGTGACGCACCGGTACACGCGGAGGTCGGGGTCGCCGGGGTGGAAACCCCAATCGGCGCCGAACGACCGCTGAAGCGTGCCCAGGGGCTGCCACGTTCGGGCGTCGATGGCCGTCAGGCGGACGCCGTTGGGCACCACGTCGAAGATGAGGTAGACGGCCGACCCCCAGGGCCGGGCAATCGGCTTGTCGAGCCACCCGAGCCCGGGCCGGTCGGGGTCGTTGGGGAAGAGGAACATGTCCCAGACGCCGCGCGACCGGAGGGTGAAGATGCCCCCGTCGCAACACCTCTGGGTCCGGCTGTTCCGGCAGCCGAAGAACATATAGGGAACATCCCGGTCGCTGGTCAGGTGCATGGACTCGCTTGGCGGCGTCTCGGCCCACCCGGAGCCGCGGAAATGCCGGCCGGTGGAGACGACCTCCCAGTAGGGTCCGGTACCCACGCTTCTTCCTCCGCCCCGCGCCCGGTGTCGCGCCGCCTTACCAGCCTATGGCGGACAAGAGAGAAATGGTTGCCAGGCCATATTGGGGCCTGCAAAGTATCCCAGAAGGACCAAGGAGTTTTGTTCCGCCATGTAGAACTAGCCGACCGGGTGATGACGATTGGCAACCCTGGAAGAAGCTGTCCGGATAGCGGAGAAGAGCTTGGACCGTCGTCTCGACCAGGCCGGGGAGCCGCTGCTGCTCCACTCGCTACGGGTGATGCTCCGCCTCATCAGACTGGTCAGGAAGGCGGGGCAGCCGCTTGGCACGGCGGAACTGCCGATCGTGGCCGTCCTCCACGACGTGGTCGAGGAGGGAGGCGTCACTCTGGAAGACTTGCGCGCCGCGGGTTTCGGCGAAAGCATCCTCGACGCCGTCGATCGCCTGACCAAGCCGGGACCCGGCCTTCCCGTTTCCCCGGGTGAGTACCCGGAGGGGTACCTCGACCGCATCAAGGGCAATCCCACGGCCGTCAGGGTGAAGCTGGCCGACCTCGAGGACAATCTCAACCTGAGGCGTCGGCGGAAGCTGGGCCACGAGGACTTCGTCCGGGCCGACAAGGACCGGAGGGCCTACGACGAG
>CALMHV010000228.1 GCA_937863905.1 uncultured Bacillota bacterium | reverse complement strand
CGCTGGTTCCGCGACGGCCGCTACTGGGACATGGTCAACCTGGGTATCACCCGGGACGAGTTCGAGGCCGCGCGACCGTGAGAGTGCTCCCTTTCCCCCGGCCGGCGCCGCCGGAACTGGTTTCCCAGGCGGCGGCTTTGCTCCAGGCCTGTTTTCCCAATCCGGAAGGCTACCCCACCCCCGAAGCGGCCGCCGCCGAGGTCGCGGAGCTGTTGGGCAGGGCAGCCTGTCTTCTCCTGGCCCTGGTCGGAGAAGCCCCGACGGAACCGCCGGGCACCGGCGGGTCGCTGGTGGGGATCATCGGGGCCCTGCCTCAGTACCGGGGCAGGACCTGGGAACTCCACCCCTTGGCCGTGCGGGCCGACTGCCGGCGGCAAGGCGTCGGCCGGCAGCTGGTCGCCGAGCTTGAGCGAGCGGCCGCGACCGCCGGAGTCTCGACCATCTACCTGGGCACCGACGACACCGAGGGCCGGACGAGTCTAGCCGATGTGGACCTCTTCCCCGGGGTCCTGGCCCGCGTGGCGGCCGCCGAGGACCGGGCCGGTCACCCCTTCGCCTTCTATCAGCGCGTCGGGTTCGAGGTTGTCGGCGTCATCCCCGACGCCAACGGCCCGGGCAAGCCCGACATCCTCATGGCCAAACGCGTCAGCCCCCAATCCTAGCTCCCTCCACCATTCGGAAATGATTGCTTGACGTTACTGTCGGTCAGTGGTAACCTTTCGCCAATAAGGTTCTCCGGCCGTGACCGGGACTAGTAAGCGCTGGACCTGAGGCTTAGTAGCGAGTCGGGACTGGTGGGAGCCCGACGCCGAGGGGGCGCCGAATGGACCCGCGAGCTGCAGGCCGAAAGGGCTCTTGCCCGAGTAGACCCTGCCGGTATCCCCCCGTTACAGGGGATAGGGTATGAGGGTAGCGCAAGTCCGCCCCGTACCCGACTGAGCGGAGTCCGCCACGCGATCCGGCGGGCTCAAACGGGGTGGCACCGCGGAAGCCTAGGCTCCCGTCCCCATTAGGGACGGGAGCTTTTCGCTTTCCCGGGGCCAAGACCCGCGCGTCAAGGCGGAGACCACGAGAGGAGTTGGCCAAGATGTCGGAAGACAAGACCCGCAAGTTCATCCTGACCGAAAAGGAGATGCCGACAGCCTGGTACAACGTGGCCGCCGACCTGCCGTTCCGTCTGGCGCCCCCGTTGCACCCCGCGACGCTCCAGCCGCTCGGACCGCAGGACCTCGCTCCGCTATTCCCCATGGCCCTCATCGAGCAGGAAGTCTCGACCCAGCGCTACATCGACATCCCCGGCGAGGTGCTCGACGTTCTTCGCTCCTGGAGGCCGAGCCCGCTTATCCGGGCCCGGGCTCTAGAGAAGGCCCTGGACACGCCGGCCCACATCTACTACAAGTACGAAGGCGTGAGCCCGGCCGGCAGCCACAAGTCGAACACAGCCGTGGCCCAGGCCTACTACAACAAGAAAGAGGGCATCCGCCGCCTCACCACGGAGACGGGGGCCGGGCAGTGGGGTTCGGCTTTGTCCATCGCCTGCGCCATATTCGGCCTGCAGTGCACGGTCTACATGGTCAAGGTGAGCTACCAGCAGAAGCCCTACCGGCGCTCTCTCATCCAGTCCTACGGGGCCGAGGTCTTCGCCAGCCCAAGCGACCGCACGGCCTCGGGGCGGGGCATCCTGGCCAAGGATCCCGACTCCAGCGGCAGCCTCGGCATCGCCATCAGCGAGGCGGTCGAGGATGCCGCCCCGAAGCCCGACACCCACTACTCGCTCGGTAGCGTCTTGAACCACGTGATCCTGCACCAGACGGTCATCGGCGAGGAGGCCATCAAGCAGATGGCCCTGGCCGGCGACTACCCCGACTACGTCATCGGCTGCTTCGGCGGGGGGTCGAACTTCGGCGGCATCGCCATCCCGTTCCTCAGGGAGAAACTGAGGGCGGGCGCCGGCCCGCGCCTCGTCGCCGTCGAGCCGGAGGCCTGCCCGAGCCTGACCAAGGGCCGCCTCGCCTACGACTTCGGCGACACCGCCGGGATCGCCCCGGTGGCCCGCATGTATACCTTGGGCCACGCCTTCGTGCCCGAGGGCATCCATGCCGGCGGCCTGCGTTACCACGGAGCGGCCCCGCTCATCAGCGCCCTCCTGGAACACGGCCTCGTCGAGGCCCGGGCCTATGCGCAGGTCCCGGTGTTCGAGGCCGCGGTCCTCTTCGCCCGGAGCGAGGGCATCCTCCCGGCCCCGGAAGCGGCGCACGCCATCAAGGCGGCCGTGGACCTGGCCCGCGAGTGCCGGGCCTCCGGCCAGGCCAAGACCATCCTCTTCAATCTCAGTGGCCACGGGCACTTCGACCTCGCCGCCTACGACGACTACCTCGCCGGCAGGCTCGTCGACTACAAGCACCCGCAGGACAAGATCGATACGGCCCTGCGCGACCTGCCGGTCATCCCGCCGGAGGTCGCGGCGCTGGCCGCGGGAGGCCACCAAAGATGACCACTGCGCTGGCCTTCGGGTTCCTGGAGCTTTCGGCCCTCCTCGGCCACGAGCAGACGCTTCCCGGCTACCTCGCGCAACTCACCGAGGAGATCCGCCAAGATGGTGAGCTTCGCCGGCCCATCATCGTGGACCGCCACAGCCTGGTCATCCTCGACGGGCACCACCGGGCCGCCGCGCTAAGGGAGCTTGGGTGTTCTCTGATCCCCACCTACTTGGTGGACTACGGAGACCCCGTCATCACCGTCGAGCCCCGCCGGCCCGACATCCCCGTGTCGAAGGAGTCGGTGGTTTCGACCGGTCTTTCGGGGCGGCCTTACCCTCCCAGGACTTCCCGGCACGTCCTGCCCGAGCTTCCCGGCCGCCCCACGCCGCTCGAAACACTTCGCGGTTAGGGCGAGAATGGTCGCGGCGAACTGGTTAGAGACAAATCGGGAGGCGCCCCTGGATCGGGGGCGCCTCCGTTTGTCGTCTACGGCCACGTCGTAGGTGTCCCGGGGTCGGGCAGCACGGGCGGGGGCAGCGG
>CALMHV010000227.1 GCA_937863905.1 uncultured Bacillota bacterium | reverse complement strand
CGCCAAGCGGGCCCTGGAGATCGCCGCCGCCGGGGGCCACAACCTCCTCCTCGTCGGGCCCCCGGGGGCCGGGAAGACGATGCTGGCCAGGAGGCTCGCCGGCCTCCTGCCCCCGCTCACCTGTGCCGAGCGCCTGGAGGTGAGCAAGATCCACAGCGTGGCCGGCCTCCTGCCCCTGGGTCGGGGTCTGGTGGAGGCGCGGCCGTTCCGCTCGCCGCACCACACGGCCACCGTGGCCGGCCTGGCCGGGGGCGGCCTGCCGCCGGTGCCGGGGGAACTGAGCCTGGCCCACCGGGGAGTCCTCTTCCTGGACGAGTTCCCCGAGTTCCGCCGGGAGGCCCTGGAACTCCTGAGGCAGCCGCTGGAGGAGGGCGTCGTCCGGCTCTCCCGCAAAGGCCTGAGCCTGGCCTTCCCTTGCCGGTTCAGCCTCGTGGCGGCGATGAACCCCTGCCCCTGCGGCTACCTCGGCGACTCGCGCAAGGCTTGCCGCTGCAGCCAAGGGGACCTCGACCGGTACCGGAGGAAGGTCTCCGGACCGCTCCTGGACCGCATCGACATGCACGTCGAGGTGCCGCGTCCGCAGCCGGTCAAGCGGGGAACGGGGGCCTCCGTCCAAGGGGCTTCGGGCGCCGTCCGCGACCGCGTGGTGGAGGCCCGCCACCGCCAGGCCAGCCGGCTGTCGCCGGCCGGTCTGATCACCAACGCCGAACTCGAAGCCCGCCACCTGGCGACCGAGGACCTCGTCCGCCTGTCACCAGCGGCCCGCTCGCTCACCCGGCAGGCCGTCTTCAGTCTGGGGCTCAGCCTGCGGGCCCGCGACCGCGTCATCCGCCTCGCCCGGACCATCGCCGACCTCGCCGGCCGCGCGGAGGTCACGGAGGCCGACGTGGCCGAGGCCACCGGCCTCCGAGGGGCGAGCGGCTGACGGCCAGGCCATCTCGTAGACGAACACCGTCTCCCAGGCGCGGTGCTTCCGGCGGGTCCGGATTCGGTCGCGGTGGACCCGTCGCACCTCGAGCCCGGCCGCGGCTGCGAGTTCGCCCAGCCGCGCCAACGCCTTTGCCCCGGAGTTGTCGGCGTAGCCCAGGAGGAGCCTGCC
>CALMHV010000226.1 GCA_937863905.1 uncultured Bacillota bacterium | reverse complement strand
TGCCCATCTTGGCCGAGAGCTTCACCCAGAGGGGCAAGGAGGCGATGGCCACGACCAGGAGCAGGCCGAAGACCAGCGAGGACTGCTCGCCAAGGCCGGCGGCGTACTTGAGGTAGAAGATGAGCAGGGCCGAGACGATGGCCATGGCGCACTGGCTCAGGAGGTAGATGACCAGGGCCATGCGGAACGGCCGGTTGGCCAGAGCCAGCCGCATCCCGGCGAAAAAGGGCAGGGTCGTCTCGTCGTCGGCCGCCGCCGCTCGTTCCTTCGTCCCCAGGAAGCAGACGATGGCGGCGACGGCGATGACCGCCCCGAAGATAAGGCCCATAAAGGCGAAGCCGTCTTTCTCGGTGGGCTTGAGCCCCACGATGATCATGGTGGCCGCCCCGGCGATGAGCGTGCCTAGGATGGAAAAGAGCATCCGGTAGCTGGTCAGGTTGGTCCGCTCGTCGTAGTCGCGGGTGAGGTCGGCGGTCATGGCCGCGTAGGGGACGGTGAAGACGGTGTACCAGGTGCAGAGGAAGACGAACATGCCGAGCGCGTACCAGAACTTGCCCGTCTGGGTCAGGGCCGGGCTCAGGAAGACCAGGAAAAAGGCCAGACCGAAGGGTATCGCCGAGAGGAGCAGGTAGGGCCGGCGCCGCCCCCAGCGTGTCCTGGTCCGGTCCGACAGATAGCCCATGACCGGGTCGGTGACGCCGTCGTAGACCTTGCCGAGCATCACCGCCAGACCGGCCAATTGCGGCAGGAGCCGGACGACGTCGGTCAGGAAGTAGAGGAAGTAGAAGTTGATGGTCTGGAACATGAGTCCGGAACTCAGGTCCCCCACTCCGTAGCCGAGCTTCGCGCCGGTCGAGAGCTTGCCGCCGGCGAGTGGGTCGCCCGAAGACGACGGTTTTCTTTGGGTCTCTGCGTTCACTTGTGGCGCACCTCCGGTCTTCTCAATCGAGCTTGGCCGCGCAACCCCCAGCCAGCAAGGCCGCGGTCCCCCCCAGCCAGCAAGGCGGCGGCCTCTTCCAGCCAACAAGGCGGCGGTCCTGTCAGCGTTCGAGGGCCTCCTCCCGGCGGCCGCGTTCGTAGGCGGCCCTCCGTTCCGCGAGGTAGCCCGGCACGGGCACGTCCCACCAGCCGGTGGCGCGGCCTCCGGAGATGGGGTAGCGGCGGTTGACGCGGACCTCAAGGAGCTGGGGCTGGCCCGTGTCGGCGGCCTGCCCGAGGGCTCGGCCGAGCGCCGGACCGACTTCGCCCGGCCGGGACACTGTCTCCGCATCGACACCGAAGGCCCGGGCCAGCGCCGCGAAGTCCACGCTGGGAGCGTCGGCTCCGGCGCCGCGCGGCGCGGGGAACTCGACCAGATGGGCGTGCTCGGGGCCGTACGCGTCCAACTGCAGGTCGCGGATGGACAGGAACCCGCTGTTGTTGAGGACCACGGCCACCACGGCGAAACCGTACTGCGTGGCCGTGGCCAGTTCCTGGGCGGTCATGAGGAAGTCGCCGTCGCCGCTGACGGCCACGACGGGCGCGTCCGGGCGCGCCAGCTTGACGCCGAAGGCGGCCGGCAGCGCGAAACCCATGGTCGAGAAGCCGCCGGTGGTCACGAGCGTCCCGGGCTCGTAGAAAGGGACCTCCTGAAGGATCTGGGCCTGGGAGTGCCCCGAGGAGGTCACGACGTAGGCGTGGCGGGGCAGGACCTCGCGTATCTCGGCGAGGGC
>CALMHV010000225.1 GCA_937863905.1 uncultured Bacillota bacterium | reverse complement strand
CCCGCCTTGAGCGGCCCGCGGGCGATGAACTCCCGGGTCTCGCCCACGATCTCGGCCAGGGCCACGCCGAGAAGACCGGCGATGACGACGGAGTCAAAGACCCCGGCGCCTCCGAGCCAGGTGCGGCCGGGGATGCGCCGCACCGAGATTTCAACGTAGTGAGCCACATCCGCCAGGATGACGCCCATCGTCCCCCCGACGAACGCGGAGCGCCTGGACCGGCCGGCCAGGTAGCCGATGACCCCGGCGATGATACCGAAGAAGTACGTGGGGTCGATGACCATCGTCTGCTCTTCGGGGTTAAGAAGCTTCATGGCCCCGTAGATGGCCGCCCCCGAGAGCACGGCGGCCAGCACGCCGCGGGTCTTCTCCTTGGCCTCGTCCGCGGTGGCGATGAGGTACACGGCGATGCCGATGGGGATGAGGGCGCCGCCGATGTTGATGATGAAGGCTGGGTTACGGAGGATGGTCAGGTTGAAGAAACTGCCCAGGATCATGAGAAAGAGGATGAAGAGAGCGGTCCGGTCGTCCAGCCGCATCCGGTCGAGGACACGGTGGAGAAGGCCGAAGTAGACAAGAATAGCCACTATCAGGAGCACTATCACCCCGACGGGCACGAGTCCTACCTCCCTTGGGAATCACGACACGCCCTAGCGTTCCCTGGGGAGATTGGGTTTACCCCGCGTCGGACTGGGTTTACCCCGCGTCGGACGGCGGCGCTTTCTTGTCGGGGAAGGAGAACTTCACGCCCTCGGGCGTCAGGGTGAGGAAGGCGGGGAACCGGCGCCCCGCTCGGGAACGGAACCCCCGGAGGAGGTGGGTCTTCCCGTCCGAGAGGAGTTTCGCGGCCTCCAGGGGTTGCAGGGTCCGGCCCGCGATGACCTTCCAGATGGAGAAGTCGCAGCCGGTCTCCTTCCAGCGGGCGCAGTTGTAGGCGCGCCGGCCCTCGACGATCTCGGCCCCGCACTTGGGACAGTGGCCGATGGTCCGCTGCATCCGGTCGGCCAGCCCGTCGACCTCGAGGGACCGGACCTCGTCGACCATCCGGGTCACGAAGGCCCCGATTTCGCCCATGAAGCTCTCGCGGGACAGGTGGCCCGCTTCGACCTGGCGCAGCTTCGCCTCCCACGCCCCGGTCAAGGCGGGGGAAACGAGGTCGCGGGTGGGGATGGCTGAGATGAGTTCGAGCCCCTTGGCCGTAGCGACGAGTGACCGGCGGTCCCGGTCGAGATAGCCGACGTCGATGAGGCGCTCGATGATGGCCGCCCGGGTGGCCGGCGTGCCGATGCCGCGCTCCTTCATGGCCTCCTGGAGTTCCTCGTCGTCAAGGAGCTTCCCCGCCGTCTCCATCATCTGGAGCAGCGAGGACTCCGTGTAGCGGGGCGGAGGCTTGGTCTCTTTCTCCAGGGCTTCGGCGGCCGTGGTCCGGACACTGTCGCCGGCCTCGAGCCCCGGAAGCTCGGCGGAGCCGCTCCCGGTGAGCCAGGGGGAGGCCTCGACGGCCAGCCAGCCCCGCTCCACGACGACCCGGCCCTCGCTGCGAAAGGTCTCCTCAGCGACCGAAGTCGTCACCGTCGTGTCTTCCACGACCGCGGGAGGGTAAAACGTGGCGATGAACCTCTCGGCGATGGCCTCGAAGAGCTTCCGGTGGTCTCCTTTGAGCTTGGCTGCGGAACCCGCCTTGACGGTGGGGATGATGGCGTGGTGGTCGCGGACCCGGGCGTCGTTGACCTGGCGCCCGCTGATGGGTAGACGCTCCCCGGCCAGCAGCGGGGCCGCCGCTTTGGCCAATTCGTCCGAGACCTCGGCCACGGCCCGCATGGTCGGGACAAGGAGCGGGATGTTCCGGCTGCTCAGATACCGGCTGTCGGTCCTGGGGTAAGTGATGATCTTGTACCTCTCGTAGAGGTCCTGGGCCAGCCGCAACGTGCGGGAGGCCGCGAACCCGTACCGCCGGTTCATGTCTCGCTGCAGTTGGGTCAGGTCGTGGAGGAAGGGTGACGCCTGGCTGCGGCGCCGTCGCTCCACATCGGTGACCAAGCCGGCGCGATCCCGCACGCGGTCGGCGATCGCGGCCGCCCGCCCGGGGTCACCGAGCCGCCCGTCCTTGGCCTCCGGCCCGAACCAAGTGCCCCGGTACGACGCGCCGGCCCCGGTCTCGAAGGAGGCCTCGATCTCCCAGTACTTGACCGGGACGAAAGCCTGAATCTCCCTCTCCCTCTCCGCCAGGATGGCCAGGGTCGGCGTCTGCACCCGGCCGACGGAAAGGAGGACCCCGCCGCACTTCTTCGTCATCCCGCGGGTGGCGTTGATGCCGACGAGCCAATCGCTCTCGCTCCGGCAGCGCGCCGCGGCCTCGAGGTTCTCGTACTCGCGACCGTCTCCCAGGCTCTCGAACCCCTCGAGGATGGCCTCGTCCGTCATCGCCGATATCCAAAGGCGACGGACCGGCAAGGCCGACTCGGCGGCCTCCTGAAGGTGACGGAAGATGAGTTCGCCCTCGCGTCCGGCGTCGCAGGCGTTCACCACTTCGGCGAAAACCGGCGAGCGGAGAAGGGCCAGCACCACGTCGAGCTGGGCTTTCGTCTTGGCGATGGGCTTGGTGCGGAAGGTGCCGGGGAGAATGGGGAGATCCTCGAGTCGCCACCGCTTGAGCGATGGAGCGTAATCGTCGGGCTCGCACAGCTCGAGGAGGTGGCCGATGGCCCAGGTGACCACGTGGCGGCCTCCGATGAGGAACCCGCCTTTGGCCTTGAGCTTGTCGCCTCCGCGCCCCAAGGCCTGGGCGACGTCCCTGGCCACGCTCGGCTTCTCGGCGACAACGAGCGTCAGCGAGCCCGGGAGCCGGTCGGCCAGGGCTTCGGCCACTGCGGCGGTCGAGGCCGCCGCCCGGCGCCCGGTCGAGCCGGTCGCCGAGGAACGGCCTCGGGGGCGACTAGGCGCACCCGAAGCCGGTTTCTTCTTCGCTGTCTTCCCCGGGCCGCCCTTGGCCGAGGTCTCCTTGGCGGTCGCCCTACTCTTTCTTGCGCCGCTTCTTGGGCTTGGCATCCTTCTCGTCCCCCAGGTCGGTCCCCTTGAAGACATCGCCGACCAGGTCGCCGATGGTCACGGCGGCCGTCTCGTTCGCGTCCTTGAGGAACTTCTTGATTTCCCTGCGGTCCATCTCCTCTTCACCCTCGCGGGCGCTGAGGCTGATTCGGCGCTCGGCCGGGCTGACCTTTAGCACCTTGACTCGAAGCTCGTCGCCCACCCGGACGACTTCCGACGGCTTGCCGATGCGCTTGTCGGAAAGCTGGCTCACGTGGACAAGACCTTCGATGCCTTCCGCCAGTTCGACGAAGACGCCGAAGTCGGCCACGCTGACGGCCCGCCCCTTGGTGACCGTGCCGACCGGGAACTGCTCGGCGACGGTGGCCCAAGGGTCTCCCTTGACCTGCTTCATCCCCAGCGAGATGCGCCCACGCTCGTGGTCCACTTTGAGCACGCGTACCTCGACCTTGTCGCCTTCCTTGACGACTTCGCGGGGGTCGGCGACGCGCTTCCACGACATCTCCGAGACGTGCACGAGCCCGTCCACCCCGCCGATGTCCACGAACGCTCCGTAGTCGGTCACCCGCCGGACCTCTCCGGTGCGGGTCTCACCCTCCCGGACTCCGTCCAGGAGGCCGGTCTTGGCCTGGCCCCGTTCTTGCTCGAGGACCTTCTTCTCGGAGAGGATGACGCGCCGCTCACCGCGGTCAATCTCGACCACCTTCACCTGCAGCGTCTTGCCGACGTATGGAGCGAGGTCCTGGATGAACTCCAGCCCCACTTGGGAGGCGGGGATGAACCCGCGGGTCCCGACGTCCGCGACGAGCCCGCCCTTGACCTGAGCCGTCACCGGCGCGTCTATCGTCGCGTTGGACGCGTGGGCCGCCTCCAGGGCCGACCAGGCGTCCTCTTCCTCGACCCGCTTCCGGGAGAGGACCGGGCGTCCCTCGTCGTCGATTCGGATGACCACGGCCTCGATTATGTCGCCCAGCTTGACCGCCTCAGTTGGACCGGCCACGCGCCGGCGCGACATCTCCGAAAGCGGCAGGACCGCCTCGCTCTTGGCGCCGATGTCGATGAGCGCGTCACTGTCCCCGACCTTGACGACGGTTCCCGTCACCCTGGCCCCGGGTCCGCTGTCCTCAGCGGCGGCAGGTCCTTCCGGCTGACCGGCCTCGGGGGCTTGGGCTTCTCCTTCTTCTTGCTTTGCGGTGATGTCCGGCTCGATGTCTTTCATCCTGACCACGACCTCCTCGGTGATCCAGTCCGGGGTTGACGTTCCCGCCGCAATCCCGACCCTATCGTCCTTGCCAAACCACGACGGTTCAACCTCATGGGCTGCTTCAATATGATGCACGCGGCGCCCCATCTCGCGCCCGACTTCCGCCAGCTTCTGTGTGTTCGCCGACTCCCTTCCACCCACAACCAGGAGAACGTCGATTCTCGATGCAAGTTCCCTGGTTTCCCGTTGTCTTTCGCTGGTAACGTGACAGAGGGTCGGCTCGACGCGGACCTCCGCCCCTCGCCC
>CALMHV010000224.1 GCA_937863905.1 uncultured Bacillota bacterium | reverse complement strand
CCGAACTCCAGGGAAGCCACGGTGATGCGCTCGTTGATGCCGTGAACGCTCCCGTTGTCCTCTTTGGGCAGGGTCGGGCAGAAGCCGTAACAGACAACGCCCTGGGGCCGCAGGAAGCGGCCGTCGGTCCCCCCGGGCACCAGGAACGGGACGAGAACGGCGTCGGGGTCGTGGCGGGAGAGGGCCTTCCCCAGAGCCACGGCGAGTTCCGTGTTGGGGGGCGACTCGGTGGCCAGGGACGCACGGGCCAGGGTCAGCTCGAGCCTCTGGGGGCCGCCGTCCTCCTGATCGAGGCCGAGGAGGGCGCGGAGTTCCGCGAACAGGCTCTCGGGCGTCTGGCCGGGCAGGATGCGACAGTCGACCTGGGCCGTGGCCGTCTGAGGAATGACGTTGGTCTTGTCACTGCCGGAGACGACCGTCGGGCTGGCCGTGTTGCGCGTCATGGCCCGGATGTTGTTGGCCACGTACTCGTCGGGGAAGAAGGCCAGAGCCGACTCGAGCGTGGCCCCGTCCAGCAACAGGCCCGCCGCTTCGCTGAGCCCGGAGGGAAGCGCCGGCCCGAGGCGTTCCACGAAGAGGCGGAAAGTGTCCGTGATGTGCATCGGCAGGGACGTGGTCCCAATCTTGTGGAGCGCGCCGGCCAGATGGACGACCGGGTTGTCCTTGGTGGGCAGGGAGGCGTGGCCGGCCTTTCCGTGCGCTGTGACCGTGGTCCAGCAGATGCCCTTCTCGGCCGTCTGGTAGACGTAGGCCGTCCGGGCGCCGAGGGCGATGCCTGCGCCGCCCCCCTCGTTGAGGGCGAACTCGCAGTCGATAAGCTCGGGCCGGTTCTGGACCAGCCAGGCGACACCCCAGGTGCCACCCATTTCCTCGTCGGCCGTGGCGGCGAAGACGAGGTCGCGCGTTAGGGGAACCCGCTGCCGCTTGGCTTCGAGCATGACGACCATCCAGAGGGCCGTGAGATTCTTGGTGTCGAGCGCCCCGCGGCCCCAGATCTCGCCGTCGGCGAGGTCGCCGCTGAAGGGCGGGCGCTTCCAGTCGGCGGCGACCGCCGGGACGACATCCAGATGGGAGAGAAGAAGGAGCGGGCGCTTGGCCCCGCCGGTCTTCGTGGCCGGAAGCCGGGCGACGACGCTGCCGCGACCGGGCATCGGCTCGACGACCTCGGCGGGGATGCCTTCCTTCTCGAAGACCTCCGCGATGTACCTCGCGCAGGCGGTCTCGTTGCCGGGCGGGTTGGTCGTGTCGAACTGGAGGAGGCGCCGCAGGAAGTCCGTCGCTTCGCGGGAGGCCTTCTCGACGTCGAGGGTGAAGCCGGGCACGGTGTCATCATCCTCTCTGGCCGGGCTGGTCCGAGGCTGCTCGAGGGGCTTCCCCGGAGCCCTACCCGGGCGGGAAATCCCCGGAGGTTTCGACAGGAGTCTCTCGTCCCCTTGGCGGACCCGTCTCAGACGGTTGTTCTCCCGGCGGATAGTGGTAGAATGGCTCGATATCAGGGCAAGCACGGCGGGCCGTGTTCCGCGCGGCCCGCCCGTCACGAAGGCGGTGGATCGGCTTGATCCAGACGGACGGCCTGACCAAACGGTTCGCCCCGCCCAAGCGGGGCCTGCCCGAGGTCGTGGCTGTGAACAACGTGAGCTTCGAGGCCCGGCCGGGCGAGGTCTTCGGGCTTCTGGGCGAGAACGGGGCCGGCAAGACGACGACCCTCCGCCTGCTCTCGACCATCCTGGCCCCGACGGCCGGGACCGCCCGCATCCTGGGGTATGACATCGTCAAGGAGCCGGAGCAGGTGCGCCGGCTCATCGGCGTGGTGGCCACGGATACGGGGCTCTACGACCGGCTCACGCCCCGCGAGACTCTGCGCTATTTCGGGGAGCTGAATGATGTTGACCGGGCGACCATCGAGCGGAGGTCCAACGAACTCTTCGCCAAGCTCCAGATGGAGGAGTACGCCGACCGCCGGGCCGGCCAGTTGTCCAAGGGCACCAAGCAGAAGGTCCACGTGGCCAGGGCCATGATCAGCGACCCGCCCGTCCTCCTGCTCGACGAGCCGACCGCCGGTCTCGACGTGACCTCGGCGCGCGCGGTCGACAACTTCATCATCGAGGCCAAGGGCCTCGGCAAGACCATCCTCTTCTCCAGCCACATCATGAGCGAGGTCGAGAAGGTCTGCGACCGGGTGGCCATCATCCAGCACGGGGCTTTGATCGTCGAGGGTACGCTTGAAGAACTCAAGGGGCACAAGGCCGACGCCAAGTTCGAGGACGTCTTCGTCCGGCTCCTGGGGGAGGGGCAGCGGTGAGAGAACGCCTGACCGGCCTGAATTGGCGCCATGTCTCCATCGTCGCCCGCAAGGAATTCACCGACACCCTCCGCGACCGCCGGACCTGGCTGGCCATGGTCGTCCTCCCGCTCGTCATCGTCCCCGTCCTCCTCCTGGTGGCGCCGTCCGCCATCCAGAGCCAGATCGCCAAGGTCGAGGAGTCGGTGGCGGCGGTCGCGGTGGTGGGCGGGGAGGACGCCCAACGTTTCCTGGGCTTCCTCAGCCAGGTCGAGGGCGTCTCCATCGTCCAGAGCGTTTCTCCCGAGGCGGACCTGACGGCCCGCAAGATACAGGCCGTGCTTGAACTGCCGGCGGGCTTCGACGCCGACATCGCCGCCGAGAAGGCGGTCGTGGTCGAGATTGCCTACGACGCGGCCGACCAGAAGTCGGCGTCGGCGCAGGGTAGGCTCCTGGGGGTCATCAGCGCCTACAGCGCGGTCGTGGCCGAGGCCAGGCTCACCAGCCGCGGCGTCGACCCGGAGCTGCTCCGCCCGATCGCCGCGACCTCCCGCAACGTGGCCCCGCCGGCCAAGATGGGCGGAGTGTTCTTGTCGATGATTATGCCGATGATGATCGCCCTCTGGGCGGTGACGGGCGGGATGTACGCGGCCATCGACGCGACGGCCGGGGAGAAGGAGCGCGGGACGATGGAAGTCCTCCTCGCCGCGCCACCTTCACGGGGTTCCATCGCCGTCGGCAAGTTCATCGTTGTCACGGCGACATCCCTGTTCTCCGCGGTCATCTCGGTCGTGGCCATGATCGCGGCCTTCGCCATCAAGCCCGAGGCCCTGGCTTTCGGCGCGCCGGCCGGCTCGGTCGCCGTCGCGCTACCGATCGGTCGGTTGGCTCTCATCGCCGTGGCCTCCATCGGCGTCGCGGCCATCTTCGCCGCGATCCAACTGGCGGTAGCCCTATTCGCCCGCGGTTTCCGGGAGGCTCAGGCCTACCTGGCGCCCCTGTCCATCATTGTCGTGTTGCCCGGCATCGCCACCCAGTTCATGCCGGCGGCCGACGCGGCGAACTGGACGTTCGCGGTGCCGCTGCTCAACGCCATCTTCGTCTACAAGGAACTGCTCGAGGGCATCGTCAACTGGACGCACATCGGCACCGTCCTCGTGTCCTCGCTCGTTTTCGCCTACCTCTGCCTCCAGGTCACGGTGGCCCTCTTCCGCAGAGAGCAGGTCGTCTTCCGGACCTAGAGCGGCTACGACCCGGCCTGGGGCAGCGGTC
>CALMHV010000223.1 GCA_937863905.1 uncultured Bacillota bacterium | reverse complement strand
GGCGGTCGCTCGTACCGAGGATGAGGTCGGCTTCGTCCTTGGGAGCGGCTTGGGGGTCGGCGGCGTCCTTGGGAGCGGCCTGGTCCCGCCTGGCGCGGTGGACCTCGGGGTAGCACCCGACCAAAGCCACCAAAGCCATGGGATGCTCCCGCTTGAGACGCCGGACAAGCTGCCTCGACTTGCCCTCGGCCCGGGTCGTGACGGCGCAGGAGTTGACGACGTAGAGGTCGGCGTCCGGACCGGCCCCCTCCCGCTCCTCCTCGTGCCCGGCGTCCACGTGCCAGCCTTCCTGCCGGAACTGGTCCATCAGCCCGGATGTGTCGTACAGGTTGGCCTTGCAGCCCAAGGTGTAGAAGACGGCGCGAGGTGAGCCGGCCCGGGGGGGTCGCGGCCCCTTCCTGAAGGCGAACGACGTCCAGTTCTCCGCGGACCGGCGGTCGATCTCGGACAGCCCCGCCGCACGGGCCGCCTCGGCCGCACGCTCCGCCGCTTCACCGGTCGCGATGCCGGCGGCCACAAAGACGCCGCCCGGCTCGAGCGCGGCCGACACGGCCGGCAGGCTCGAAACGATGAGGTCGGTGGTCAAGTTGGCCAGGATGAGGCTGGCCGGCCCTCCGGAAGCCAGGACCACGCCCAGGTCGCCCAGGGCGACCTCGACCCGCCCGGCCACGCCATTGGCCGCCACGTTCCAGCCGGCCGCCTCGACCGCAACCGGGTCGTTGTCTACGGCGAGGACTTTCGCGGTCCCCAGCTTGGCGGCGGCAATGGCCAGGATGCCGCTGCCCGTGCCGAGGTCGAAAACGCGCGAGACGGGTGACGGGCCGGTGTCAGTTGGCGCGGCACCGACTACCGGCGCCGCCAAACGGCGACTATCCAGGACCTCCTCGAGCAGTTCCAGCGCCCCGCGGGTGGTGGCGTGGTTTCCGGTGCCGAAGGCCTGACCGGGGTCGATGACGATGGGGATGTCGTCCGGGCCTATCGCGGCGGGCGGCTCCCACGGCGGGTGGACGACCAGACGGCGCCCGACCCGGGTGGGCCGGAAGAACGCCTTCCACTGGTCTTGCCATTCGGTCGCGCGGGCGAGGCGGGTCGCTACCTCGGCCGGCCCCGGGTCCAGGCCCCAGCCCGGCAGGGCGGCCAGGAAGGCCCGGAGGTCGGCGGGCAGCCTTGCCGCCAGAGACCTCCCGGCCTCACCTCCGGCCGGGAAGTACGCGACAAGAGCCCGGAGAGCGCCCGCGTCCGGACCAAGGTCCTCCCACGCGCACCCTCGGGCTCCCAGGCGCCGCAATTCCTCGCCGACCGCCTCGGCGGCCTCGACCGCCACGGTCACCCTCACCTCAAGCCATTCCGCTGCCAGCCGCCCTGGACTCATCGGCCCTTGGTTTCGTCCTCGTCGGGGACCGCGGTCACCAACTTCGGCTTCTTGATCTTCGGAAAGAGCGTGTTCGTCGGAGCGCCGGGCAGGCCGAGGTCCGCCAGGCTTCCCTCGACCACCTGACGCTGGAGGTCCGCCACTTTCGGGCTGTCCGGACCTTCCTTCTCCAATTCCTTCTTGAGCTTCTTCCACGGACCCTCGCCCGCCATTGGCCCCCCCCCTCGCACGACAGAGTATCATGCCCCATGGGTCGTCTACATGGGCCTTCGTCTCGTCTACCTCTTCCCCGCCCGGGCCCGAAGCCAGGGCACGGCGAACCGGGCGTAGACGTAGCTCAGCCCGAGGGCCCCGGCGAAGAACGGGCCGACCAGGAGCGGCGAGGGCGGGAAGAACACGGCCACGGCCAGGAGGGCGAAAACCCCGGCCGTGACCGCCGGCAGGACGGCGCCACCCGGCGCCCGGTAGGGCCGCTCGGCGTCGGGCTTGGTTCGGCGCAGCCTGAGGACCACGAGGGCCACCAGGAAGTAGATGACGCACTCGATGGCCGCCGCCATGAGGATGGCGACGGTGAAGGAGCGCGTCAGGGTGAGCAGCAGGGCCAGGACCAGCTCGATGATGAACATGAACGTGAGGGCCGCCCAGGGCGAGAAGTAGGTGAGGTGGATCCGGCTCAGGGCCTTGGGGAGCGTTCCCTCGCGGGCCATCCCGTAGACAAGCCGCGAATTCCCCATCATGCCGGCGTTGAAGGACGTGAAGGTGGCCAAGGCCGAGATGACCCCGACAATCAGGAGCCCGGCCGTCCCGGCCAGAGCCTCGGCGAAGATGAGGTGGGGCGTGGGGCTGGCGGCCAGAACGCTGACGGGGGCGAAGGTCACCATGATTGTCGTCCAGACGGCGTAGCTCACGGCCAACAGGATGACAGCGATGGGCATGGCGCGGGGAATGACCTTGATGTCGGTCGTCTCCTCGGCCAGCGGGGTGACCCACTCGAAGCCGATGAAGAGGTAGATGGAGTAGGCGACCCCCTGAACGAAGCCGGCGACCCCGCCGCTGGGGGCCGCCACGCCTCCGGTCCCCAGACCGGCCCCCCCACCCCCCAGGGGTAGCCCCCTTGTGACCGCCGCGAACAGGGCGTAGGCCGAGACAGCGAAGATGAGGAAGAACATGAAGTAGGTCAGGACGTCCTGGGTCCGGCCGGCCGTCTCGACGCCGCGGAGGTTGATGAAGAAGAAGAAGCTGATGACCAGGAGCACCCAGACGGCGACAGGAATCGTCGAGAGAAAGGGGATGCCCGTCGCGGCGAAGACGCGCTCCAACACGCTGGCGAAGATGTAGGCCTCGGCCGCGCCCGCGGCCCAAGCCAGGAACACATAGAGGAGCGAGACCGTGACGGCCAGCCGCTCGCCGAAGGCCTGGCGGACGTAGACCTGGACGCCGCCGGCCGTGGGGAACATGGACGAGAGTTCGGCGAAGTTGGCCGAGGCCATCACGCAGAGAAGGCCGGCCACAGCGATGGCCAGCCAGACCAGCCGTCCCCCGGCGGCCTGGGCGGCCGAGATCGAGGCCGGATAGACACTCGAGGCCAGGGCCAGACCGGCGCTGGCGGCGACAAGGGTGCGGAGCCGGAGCGAACGACGCAGACCCACCGGCAAGACCTCCTAGCGGCGGCGCCCTACTCCCAGAGGTACTGAATGATGGCGTCGAGCCGCATCTCGTCCTTGTTCGACCCGATGAACTTGAGGTTGCCCTTGGCGAACTCCTTGGCCGGGTTGAGCTCGCCGCGGAAGATGCCCGCCAGGGCGACGACCAGAGCCTGGATGTGGATGTCGCGTGGCTCGACGGCCTCGAGGGCGACGCGGACGATGCGCCCGTTGTCGATGACCATGGTCCAGGTGCGGGCGTCAAGATCGGTGGCCGTCACGTGGATGTTCCGGGTCCAGTCCTTGAGCATCTTGAGCACGATCTTGTTCTCGTGCGCCCGCAGGCGGAAATCCTCGAGGATGGCCGTGAGTTCCTCCGGGGTCATCGGTCGCCGCCGCTCCTCGCGGCGTCGGTCGGCGGGACGCCCGTGGCCTCGCCGGCCGTCCGCCGGGCCAGGTCCTCGATGCTCCCGTCGCACTCCTCGCGCTCGATCTCGATCTCCCGCTGGGCCACGCGCTCCAGGAAGGGCTCGACCGGCAGGCACCCCTCGGGCGCGAACACGCCCGGCTGCTGCTTCAGAAAGCCGGTGGCCAGCATGTCCGCGGCGATGGCCGGCGGGATGCCGGTCAGGCGGTCCATGGTGTCCACCGAGTAGTAGCTGATGGTCTTGAGCCGTCCATCCTTGAGCCCGGAGACATCCGACCGGATGCCCGAGAGCGCCGGGGCCACGCCCTCGCCGAGGTGCGCGAACAGGGGTAGGACCGGCTGGAGCAGGGCGGCCATGGCCTCTTTCTTCTTGTCGGTGTTGAGAAGGTCGAGGTCGATCATGCCCTTGGCGATCTGCTGCATCTCGTGGGGCAGGAGATAACCGCGCAGGACCACGCTGCGGAGCTTCGGCAAGTAGCGCGGCACGGTCAGCGGCTCCGGATGGCCGCAGACGTAGGCGTTCACGCGGCCGATGGGCTCGGGGAAGTCGACCCAGCGGTGGTGGGTGAGAGCCGGCAGGTCGACCCAGCCGCCCCCGATGAAGGAGGGCGTGGACCGGGTGATGGCGTGAAGGACATGGAGGATGACGGCCTGGCCCTCGCTGTCGGACGTGCTGCCGACCCAGGTGATGTCGCAGTCCTGGGGCTCGTCGAGTTCCGAGGCGGCCTTGACGGCCAGGAGGTTCGAGAGACCGGGGGTCCAGCCGACGCCGACGATGAGCATGACCCCGGCCTGCCGGGCCAGGCCGTCGAGGGCCAGCATCTTCACGGTGGCGTCGTCGTCGTCGCAGATGTCCACGAGGGGCACGCCGGCCCGGATGGCGGCCAGGCCCACCTTCTCGGCGTAGCGGAAGAAGGGACCGATGCAGTTGACGGCCACGGCCGCGCCCCGAAGCACGCCAATCAGGGAGTCGGGAACGTTGGCGTCCACGAAGACGGCCTCGGTGCCCTTGCCCTGTTGCGCGGCGAACTTCCGGGCCCGGTCGTAGCGGAAGTCGGCGATGACGACCTTGGTGTTGCCCCGGGCCACGAGTTCCCTGACCACGCGATACCCCATGTCTCCGGCGCCGCCGAAGACGACGGCGACCGGCGCCGTGCCGCTGGTGGATGGAGTGGAAGCCATTTGGTGGAAGACACCCCCGATTTGGAGAGTTGGCTTTGGGGTTCGGGGCACCCGGAGGAGTTCCTCCCCGGTCCACCCGGTCCGCAGGAGCTTGGGCCGGACCGACGAATCGCCAGACGCACCGATTCAGGACCAAAGGGGGCTACGCCATGTCCAAGCCAGACGCGACCCAGGCACCGGGAAACCCCCAGTACGCCCGTCTGCTCGAACTCATTTCCGAGGTTCGGGACATCCAGGGCATCGGGGCCCTGCTCTTCTGGGACCAGCAGGTCATCATGCCGCGCGGCGGGGCCGCCTCGCGCGGGAACCACCTGGCCCTGGTCAACAAGCTGCGGCACGAGCGCTTCACCAGCCCCGAGATCGGCCGGCTGCTCGAGGGACTGCGGAGCTACGAAGAGTCCCTGCCTTACGACTCCGACGAGGCGAGCACCATCCGGGTGACTCGCCGCGAGTATGCGAAGGCGACGAAGCTACCGCCCGAGCTGGTCGTCCGGGCGTCACGCGCCGCGACCGAGGGCTACACGGTCTGGCTGGCCGCCCGCGAGGCCCGGGACTATGGGGTCTTCCGGCCGGCCCTGGAGAAGACGGTCGCGGTCACGCGGGAGATTGCCGAGACGCTGGGCTACGAGGACCACCCCATGGACGCCCTCCTCGACCAGCACGAGCCGGGGATGAAAGTCGCCGACGTCGAAACCCTCTTCGCCGAACTGCGGACCGCCCTCGTCCCGCTGGCCAAGGCCATCGCCGCCAAGGGCGACATCGTCGACAGCGCCTTCCTCCAGCAGCCCTTCGACCGGGCCAAGCAGCTCGCCCTGGGTCTGGAGGCGGTCAAGGCCATCGGCTACGACCCCGAAATCCGCGGCCGGATGGACATCTCCGTCCATCCTTACACCATCGACATTGCCCTGGACGATGTTCGCATCACCACGCGCGTGAACGAGAACTATGTCGGCCAATCGTTCTTCGCCTGCCTGCACGAGGCCGGACACGGCATCTACGGCCAGGGCCTGCCGGGCAAGTTCGGCCGGTCCATCCTGGGCGACGGGGCGTCCGCGGGCCTGCATGAGTCGCAATCACGCCTCTGGGAGAACGTCGTGGGGCGGTCGCGGGCGTTCTGGCAGTCCTTCTTCCCGCGCCTGGAGGCTCATTTCCCGACCCAACTCGCCGCCGCAACGCCGGAAAGCATCTACCGGGCTGTAAACCGCGTCCGGCCGTCGCTCATCCGGGTCGAGGCCGACGAGGTGACCTACAACCTCCACATCATGGTCCGCTTCGAGCTCGAGAAGGCCGTCTTCGACGGGAAGCTCGAGGTCAAGGACCTCGCCGAGGCCTGGAACGCGAAGTTCAAGGAGTACTTGGGCATCGCCCCATCCGACGACCTGACCGGCATCCTGCAGGACATCCACTGGTCGATGTCTTTCGGGGCCAACTTCACCAGCTACACCATCGGCAACGTGGCCTCCATCCAACTCTACGAAGAAGCCGTGAAGCAGTACCCGGACATGACCGAGCGCATCGCGCGGGGCGACTTCGCCGCCCTCTTCGGCTGGATGAAGGACAACCTCCACGTCCACGCCGCCAAGTTCACGCCGCAGGAGACCCTGGAGCGGGTCACCGGCAAGCCGCTCACGGCCGCGCCGTATCTCGGGTACATCAAGCGCAAGTTCACCGACATCTACGGGCTGTAGGCGCCCGGAAAGCGAGGGAGAGCCCTTGGCCTCCGGAAGCGAGAAGTTCGAACGCCTGGCCGCGCTCGTCGCGGAGGTCGTCAACCTGCGACAGGCTTCCGGCATCCTGTACTGGGACCAGCAGACGATGATGCCCAAAGCCGGGGCCGAAGCCCGCGGCAACCAGATGGCCACCCTGGACAAGCTGGCCCACGAGAAGTTCACCCGTCCCGAGATCGGGCAGCTCCTGGAGGACCTCCGTTCCCACGAGGCCTCCCTGCCCCACGACTCCGACGAAGCCAGCGCCATCCGCGTGACCCGGCGCGAGTACGAAAAGGCGACCAAACTACCGCCCGACCTGGTCGAGCGTCTCTCGCGGGCCGCCAACGACGGCTTCGGCGTCTGGCTCCAGGCCCGCGAGGCCCGGGACTACCAGGTCTTCCGCCCGGCCCTCGAGCGCACCTACGGCCTGATGCGCGAAGTCGCGGACGTCCTCGGCTACCAGGACCACCCCATGGACCCGTTGCTCGACCAATCGGAACCGGGGATGAAGGTCGCGGAGGTCGAGACCCTCTTCGCCGAACTCCGGGAGACGCTCGTCCCCCTGTGCCAGGCCATCTTCGCCAAGGTCGACGCGGTGGACGACCGCCCCCTGCGTCAGAGGTTCCCCCACGACCAGCAGATGGCGGCTTCCCGGGAGGCGGCCAGGATCGCCGGGTTCGACCTCGAGACGCGCGGGCGCCTGGACCTCTCGGTCCACCCGTTCACCATTGGTTTCTCGCCGAACGACGTCCGCATCACGACCAAGGTCGACGAGGATTTCCTCACAACGTCCTTCTTCGCCAGCCTTCACGAGGCCGGGCACGGGAACTACGGCCAGGGCGTGCCGGCCAAGTTCCAGCAGTCCCTCCTGGACGACGGGCCCTCGGCCGGCCTGCACGAATCGCAGTCTCTTTTGTGGGAGAACGTTGTCGGGCGGTCGCGGGCCTTCTGGGAGTTCTACTACCCGAGCCTCAAGAGGGTCTTTCCGGCGCAGTTCGACGGAGTGTCGATGGAGAGCGTCTACCGGGCCGTGAACAAGGTCCAGCCGTCCTTCATCCGCGTCGATGCCGACGAGGTCACCTACAACCTCCACGTGATGCTCAGGTTCGAGCTGGAGAAGGCGGTTTTCGACGGGAAGCTCGCCCTGAAGGACCTGGACGAGGCCTGGAACGCCAAGTTCAAGGACTACCTCGGCCTCACGCCCCCCGACGACCTGGCCGGCGTCCTCCAGGACATCCACTGGACGGGTGGGTTCGGGGCGGCCTTCGCCGGGTACACCATCGGGCACGTGTCCTGCCTGCAGCTCTACGAGAAGGCCTGCCGGGACATCCCGGGCCTGGAGGCGGGTTTCGCCCGCGGCGAGTTCGCCCCGCTCCTGGGCTGGATGAACCGGAACATCCACGCCCACGGGAGCAAGTTCACCCCCCAGGAACTCCTGGAACGGGCCACCGGCCGGCCGCTGACGGCCAAGCCGTACCTGGCCTACATCCGGAGGAAGTTCGGGGAGATCTACGGAGTCTAGGCCAAAGGGGAACGTGTAGGGGAGGACTTTCCCCTACCCCGCGCCGCTGAGGATGTCCTTGACCCGCTTCAGAAACCCCTCGGGCATCGTCACCGCCTCGCCCCGCTCGGTCGCGTAGGCGGCCAGGAGGTCCTTCTCGCGGGCGGAGAGGCGCGTCGGAACATCGACGGCCATGTGGACGATGAGGTCGCCGCTGCCGCCGCGCCGCAGGTGGGGCATGCCCTTGCCCTTCAGGCGCAGGCGGGTGCCGGGCTGGGTGCCCGCCGGGACCTTGAGGATGGTCTCGCCGCCGAGGGTGGGGATGCTCAGTTCCGCTCCCAGGGTGGCCTGGGCGAAACCGACGCGCCGCTCGAGGTGGAGGTCGGCGCCGTCGCGCTCGAAGACCTTGTGCGGGCGCACGTGGACGTAGACATAAAGGTCGCCGGGCGGGCCGCCCAGCAGCCCGGGCTGACCGGCCTCGCCGATGCGCAGGCGGGTGCCCGTGTCGACTCCGGGCGGAACGCTGAGGACGATGTGGTGGTTGCGGCGGACCTTGCCGAGGCCGTCGCAGTCGGGACAGGGTTCCTTGATGATCTCGCCGCGCCCCTCGCACCGCGAGCAGGGGCCGCTCGTCACGAACTGGCCGAGCGGGGTGCGCCGCACGCTGCGGACCTGACCGCTCCCGCCGCAGTCGGGACACTTCTCGGGCCTGGTCCCGGGTTTGGACCCGGAGCCGCCGCAGATGGGGCAGTCCACGATGCGCGGCACGTCGAGCTCGCGCTCGAGCCCTTTCGCCGCCTCCTCGAGGCCTATCTCAAGGTCGTACCGGAGGTCGGCGCCGCGCTGCGGGCCGCGCCGCGCCTGCTGGCGCCCGAGCCCGCCGCCGAAGAACATGCTGAAGATGTCCTCGAAGCCCGAGAAGCCGCCGGCGTCGCCGGACCAGGAGAAGTCGCCCTGGCCTGGGCCGCCGGCACCGCCCGGCCAGCCCGCGGGTCCGCCCCGGCCCGTGGCCGCGTGGCCGAAACGGTCGTAGCCCGCCCGCTTCTGCGGGTCCTTGAGGGTCTCGTAGGCCTCGCCGAGTTCCTTGAATTTCTCCTCGGCCTGCTTGTCCCCGGGGTTATGGTCGGGGTGGAACTTGCGGGCCAGGGAGCGATAGGACTTCTTTATGTCGTCTTCCGAGGCCTTTCGGTCGACTCCCAAGACCTCGTAGTAGTCGCGCTTAGGCGCCACGCGGTGGCCTCCTACGTCTCCGCGCAGCGCGGGTCGGGCCGCTCAAGACCCACCCGGAAACCCTGCTTGCGCGCTTCCTCGGAAAGGATGTCGATGATGGCGGCGATGCGCGTCGGGAACATGAAGGCTGAGGGGCTCAGGCCCGGCTGGAGTTGCCCCATCTCCCCGGCCAGGGTGAAGAGCTGCCGGACGCCGCCCTCGATACGGTACCCGGTCTTGCCGGCCAGCCCGGTGGACAGGAGGCGCTTGCGGTAGTCGAAGGGCACGTCGTCGAGCAAGGCCGTCACTTTGATGGCCAGGGCGATCATCTCGATGCACGTCGCCGCGGAGGCCAGGGGGTCGAAAGCTCGCAGACTGGCTCCCAAACTAGAGTAGCGACGCCGCAAGAGGTCGAGTTTGCCCTCGAGCCGCTGCTTGCGGAGCTGCGCCTGGTTGGCCTTGAGCCACGCCTGGAACTGGGCGTACCGTCCCTGGGGATCCCGGAGAATGATGGCGTTGCCGTAGTGGTAGATGTAGCTGTCGTCCAAGGACCGGCAGAGGGCCTCGATCCGGTCGTAGGTCCGGCAGAGGTACTGCAACAGGACGCCGTCTATCTTTATCTCCCACAGCAGCCCGCCGTTCCAGGCCGGGTCCTGGGAGATGGCCTCGTAGGTCGGCTGGTCGGCGATGACCGCCATGTCCAGGTCGGAGCCGGGAACGCATAGCCCGGTGGCCGCCGAGCCCAGGACGACGACCGCCACACGCTCGGCGTGCGGCTTGAAGAGCGGCAGTTCGACCAGGTACGGCAGGCACTTCGCCTGGGCGAACTTGACGAATCTGGCCTGAAGGTCCGACTTGAAAACCATCATCCGTCGAGCGACCCCGTTCCCGCGCCACCTGGGCCGCCGCCCGAGCCGCCACCTGAGGCGCCGCCCGAGCCGCCACCCTCCTCGCGCTTCTTGATGATGGTGTTTATGCGCAGGATGGCCTCGGCTATCTCACCGGCGGCCTTCAGGGCGTAGGTCTTGACCAGGGTCGGGTCGAGGATGCCCATTTCGAACATGTCCACGACCTCGCCGGTGTCGCAGTCCACGCCGAGGCTCGCCTTGCCCGTCTCCTGCTGGGCGGCCAGGACGTCGCCCACCTTCTCCAGCGGGTTGTAGCCCGCGTTGGCCACGATTTGAGCCAAGGGCCGGCGCAGGGCCTCGATGACGCAGTCCACACCGTATCCGGCCATGCCCTTGAGCGACCGCCGGCTCTCCTCCAGGCACCGGGCCGCGGCCAGTTCGGCCGCCCCGCCGCCGGGGACCACGCCACCGCGGAGGGCCGCCTGGACAGCCGCGGCCGCGTCTTTGGCGATGCGTTCCCGCTCGTCGACGACCTCGTCCGTGGCCGCGCCCACCAGGATGGTAGCCATCGGCTTCCCGGCCCCGCCGAGGAACCGCACGTGCTCGAGCTTCTCGTCCTCATAGACCCTTTCGGCGGCGCCCAGGTACCTGGCGAGGTCGCCCGGTTCGCGGCGAAGGCCCGTGCGCTTGATGGGCCTGGCCCCGACATGCTCGGCGACCTGCCGGACCTCGCGCGAGGAGACCCGGCGGAGGACCATCACGCCGGCATCGGTGAGGACCTCCTCGGCCGCGTCGTCGACCCCGCGGTCCACAACGATCACGTTGACCCCCAGTTCGACGAGCTTGGACAGGTTCTCCCGGAACTCGCTCTTCAGCGCGAGGTAGCGGTTGAAGCCGGCCTCCGTGCCGAGGGCCTCTTCCTCCATCTCCTCGGGTTCGAGGGCGTCATCCACGACCAGGACGCGAGCCTTGACGATTTCCCGGGGCATTTGTTGGTTCAGGCGTTCCTTGTCGACCACGACGCCCATGAAGACCTCGTTGCCGGCGCCCGCCTGGGCGACGACCGTGTCCATGAGTTTCCAGTGCCTTTCGGCCAACTTCTCCGCCCCGACCATGCGCGCCGCCGTCACCACCAGGTCGGCGATGTCGGCGTGCTGCCGCCCGGCGACGAAAGCAACCTTACGGAGCAGGGGGTCGTCCACCCCCTTGATGGGCGTCGAGAGCGCCTCCAGGGCCTCGCGGGCCCGGGCCAACCCGACGCGGACACCCTCGATGACCTTGGTCACCGGGACGCCCTTGACGATCTGGGCCACGCCTTCCCCGAGGAGGGTCCCGGCCATGATGGTGGCCGTGGTCGTGCCGTCGCCGACCTCTTCCTCCTGGGCCTTGGCGATGCCGATGACCATGCGGGCCGCCGGGTGACTCGTCTCGATCTTGGAGAGGATGGTGATGCCGTCGTTGGTGATGACCACGTCGCCGAGCCTGTCGACGAGCATGGCGTCGAGGCCCTTGGAGCCCAGCGTGCCCTCGACGGCCGACGCGATGGCCTGGACGGCGCTGGCGTTGGTGAGGAGGGCGGCGAGCTTCTCGTCGACCTCGGCGGAGTTCGAGACGTGCTTGATGGTGGTCAAGAAACGGGTTCCTCCCTCAGGTCGTCATCCCTCGGTCGGCGCGGGCCACATAACGCCCCGCCGTCCCCTAGGCCAGCCGCCCCAGAAACTCGTCGAGGTTCGCGGCGACCAGGTCGACGAGGGCCAGGACGAGGCCGTAGTCCATCCGCTTGGGGCCCAGTACCGCGACCCCGCCGACGGCCCTTCCGCCGGCGTGGTACGGGGCGGAGACCAGGCTGCAGTCGGCCATCTCGACGCGCTTGTTCTCCCGGCCGATAGTGACTGTCGCGCCATCGAACGCCAGGCGCCCGGCCAGGATGCCGGAGACGGTCTGCTCCCGGTCGAGAAGGCCCAGCACGGCCTTGGTGCGCTCGAGGTCCCGGAATTCCGGGAGGTCGAGGACGCGGGCCACGCCGCTTATGTAGACCCGCTCCGTGGCCCTGGGCTCCAGACTCGAACGGAGGAACTCGATGGTCTCGTCGAGCAGGGTCTCGTACCCGCTGAACTCTCGCCTCAGGTCGCGCAGCACCCCGGGCCGGTCGAGACCTTCCCAGGTCCGGCCGACCAAAAGGCCGTTGATGAGTTCGGTCATGCGCCTCAGGTTCTCCGGGTCGAGCGAGGCCGGCAGGTCCACCAGCTTCGTCTCAACAAAGCCGGCGTCGGAGATGAGGGCCAGGAGGGCGCGACCCGCGCCGGCGGGCGCAACCTCCACGCGCACGAGCGAGGCCGGTTCGAACTGCGGTCCGAGGACGATGGAGATGAGGCTCGACGTTTGGGAGAGCACATGCACGGTGGACAGGATGAGAGACTCGACCTGTCGCATCTTGGCGCCGAGGACCCGGTCGATGAGCCGGGCGTGCCAGTCGGGCACCGGGGTCTCCTCGAGGACCCAGTCCACGTAGTAGCGGTAGCCGGCATCGGAGGGAACGCGCCCGGCCGAGGTGTGCGGCTGCTCGAGGAAACCGAGTTCCTCAAGGGCGGCCATGTCGTTGCGGATGGTAGCGGGGCTGGCGTCCAGGACATGGCGACCGGCGACGGCCTTGGAGCCGACCGGCTCGGCCGTGGAAACGTAGTCCTCGACGATGGCCCGGAGGATCCGCCTCTGGCGTTCGGTCAACTCGGGGGTGGTCACGCCCGACCCCCTCGCTCTCAACCAAGTCTGGCCGCCCGGCGTTCCGGCCGACGGCCAGTCGAGCTTGTTAGCACTCCCTGCTTCCGAGTGCCAACCGCTGGCCTGAAAATACCATCGTAGCCGGGAGGTTGTCAAGCCGGGGAGGGGGGGCTGGCTGGGCGGGGCACGTCGCCGGCCGGGCGGGGCACGCGCGCGTCCCCGCCGACTAGAAGCCTTCGGCCACGATCTGGGCCAGCACGTCGCCGAGCGCGCGGATGGCGGCGTAGATTTCCTCGAGCGTGTTCTCCTGCCCGCCGATCTCCAGGAGGATGGTCCGGGCCATGACGTGCTGGTTGTAGCGCTCGTCGCGGACGAGGATGCCCCGGGAGATCCCCGGGTACTTCTGCTCCATCGCGGCGACCAGACGGCGAGCGAAGTCGTAGTTGGTCTGCCAGTCCGGGTTGTCGAGCTGCTTGTCGGTGCCGACGATGGAGCAAATGGCGGCCGTCCGGACGCCCGCGATGACCACGGTGGTCTTGTCGCGGCTGGGCGCGTCCCGGTGGAGGTCGAGCATGATCTTGACGCTCGGGTAGCGGCGGGCGATCTCGGTCATGGTCTCCAGGGAGCGCTCGTACGCGCCGAGGCGGAAACCGTCCGACTGCGCGTCGTGGAGGCGGCGCGACTGGACACAGGCGATGCCGTAGTTGACCGCCAGGTACCGGGCCAGTTCCTCCCCGACGCGCAGCATGTTCACGGAGTTGTCGGAGGAGAACGAGTCGAGGCCGGATGTGTCGGCCCCGGGGTCCTTGGCCTGGGCCATGGCCGCCACCGCCGGCAGGAAGCTCTCCGAGCCGTGGGTGTGGACGATGGCGACGATGGGCTGGGTGCCCCCATAGAGGTAGAGTTTCGCCGTCTGGTCGTCGAGGACGGCGTCGCTCGGGACGCCTGTCGCCGGAGCGCCACCGGGCGTCTCGGGCTCGGTTCCCGGGGACAACCCGCCTCCCGGGCCGGTCTGGCCGGAGCCTGGCGTGCCCGAGCCCTCCGGACCGGACGCTTCGCGACCGGAGGCGAAAATCGCCCCGGCGTACGAGGACCGGGCGAGCGGCAGGTTGGCCGAGAGGAACGAGGAGGGCGTTCCGGGCGAGACTCCCGTCACCGCCCCGAAGAGCCAGCCCAGGATGCCCCTCGACGCCCCGGAAACCTCGGCGCCGGCGCTGTCGGTGTCGCCGACCTCGCCCGGAAGACCTCCCGTCTCGAGATGCAGGCCAAGGAACGGGACGGCCTGGCTCAGCATGGCCCGGCAGTTGCGGCTCGTGAGCAGCACCCGGGAAAGCGAATTCTCTCGGCTCACCAGCGTCTGGAGCGGGAAGACGATGCCGAACAGGATAAGGGCGAGAAGGCCGAGGACGCCCCAGCGGTAGACGGACTGCTGGACCCTCTGGCGCCGGGAAAAGCTCACGGGAGGTTCTCCTTCCCACCCTGTCGGCCCAAGCCAACCAGTCCTAGGTATATGCGGGGAAGGAGTGAGTGTTCAACCGGCCGCCGAAGGAAGAGGCTCCGCCCCCAGGAGAGACGGAGCCTCAAGCCGACCGCACCCGTACCGCCAACGGCTGGACACGGCCGACACCTTGTGACCGACGCTTCTACCTGAGCTCGGTCGGCACGACGGCGTCGATGATGCCGATAATAAGCGATGCAAGCAGAGCCCCCAGAATCGACACACGCATGGTCGGGACAAAGAACTGGGCGACCCAGATGACCACGGCCGCGGTGATGAAGCCGACCACGCCGCGGCTCTGAGGCGAGATTCTGTCACCCAGGATCGCCTCCACGATGTAGCCGATGGCCGCGATGGCCACCGCCGCGACCAAGGCGTTCACAAACCCAGCCACGCGGAACCCGGGCAGAACGGCCCCTAGGAACATGAGGACAAGGGCGGAAACCACGAACCGGACAACCACTCCCAGCCAGGACGAGCCTCTCACAGCGTCACCTCCCATCCCTGGACTTAAGCGGTTCGTAGCTTGCCCGAGAGCAGCGGGTGCTTATGCCGGGGGAGGACAGGGGAAGCATGAGGAAGGCGGCGAAAGAAAGGCAAGAGAATCGAGATAGAAGGAGGCCTGGCGATGGCGAACATCAAGTCCGCCGCGGAGCACGCCCGCATTTCAAAGGTGGCTGCCGCCCGGAACGCCTCGGTGAAGTCCAGCTACCGTTCTTTAGTGAAGCAATTCGAAGAGCTGGTCCCGCGCGACCCCGAATTGGCCCGCAAGATGCTCCCCCTGGTGACGGAGGCTCTCGACCGCGCCGCGGGGAAGGGTGTCATCCACGCCAATACCGCGGCCCGCAAGAAGTCCCGTCTCGCAAGCCGGCTCAAGGCCTTGACGAAGTAGCCGGGGCG
>CALMHV010000222.1 GCA_937863905.1 uncultured Bacillota bacterium | reverse complement strand
ACCCTTTACCCCGAACTGAGCCTCATCATCCTCGAGAGACGAGCCAGGATACCGCGAGTCTCCTCAAGAGGAAGGAAGGGCACGACCTCGCCTCTCATCCGCCTGGCGATGTTGCGGAACGCCTGACCCGCGCGAGACCCGGGCATGGTCACGGCCGGTTCGCCGCGGTTGGTGCTGATGATGATGATCTCGTCCTCGGGAACGATACCGAGAAGGTCGATGGCCAGTATCTCGATGACGTCATCGATATCCATCATGTCCCCGCGACGGACCATCTGGTGGCGAATACGGTTTATGATCAATTGCGGCTCGGCCATCCCTTCGGCCTCAAGCAGGCCGATGATGCGGTCGGCGTCGCGCACGGCGGCGACTTCGGGCGTGGTGATGATGATGGCCCGATCGGCCCCGGCGATGGCGTTGCGGAAGCCCTGCTCGATACCTGCCGGCGAGTCCACGATCACGTAGTCGAAATCGGCCTTGAGTTCGTCACAGACCGACTTCATCTGCAGGGGACTGACGGCCGACTTGTCGCGCGTCTGCGCGGCGGGGAGCAGGTACATCCCTTCGTACCGCTTGTCCTTGATCAAGGCTTGCCTCACACGGCAGAAACCCTCGACGACGTCGACGATGTCGTAAACGATGCGATTCTCCAGACCCATGACGACGTCGAGGTTCCTAAGGCCGATATCGGCGTCGACCATGGCGACGCGATGCCCCAGCAAAGCTAGAGCGGTGCCGATATTGGCGCAGGCCGTTGTCTTGCCCACCCCTCCCTTCCCGGATGTGATCACCAGGACCTGACCGGGCTGCCTCATGGTTTTCTCCTCCGGTACGTCCGGTTTACTGCTTCCCGATCAGCGGCGCCGCAGGCTCTTCCGCCGATTCCGGCGCCCTGCCGTCCGGGCCGAGCCGCGCCAACATCCCCGTGGCTAACGGCCGAACGACGACGACTCCCTCACGAACCAAAGCCAGCTCAGGGTAGTCTGGGTACCCGCCGGGTTCTTCCGGCGGTCTGGACAGGCAACTGCCTATGCGGAGCTGAGTGGGGCACAACCGGAAGGCGGCCACTACCGCAGCGTGGTCGCCGGTCGCGCCCGCGTGGACCATCCCGCGCAGCGTTCCCATCACGACGATGTCGCCCGCCGCTACCACCTGCCCTCCCGGGTTGACGTCGCCCAGGACGACGACGTCGCCGTTGTGCCGAACCTGCCGGCCAGAGCGCACGGTCCCTCGCACCAGGAGGGCCGGGCGGTCCCCGCCGACGAACCTTACTCGCTCCGCCCTGGTGAACCTGAAGAGCGGGGACACCGCGGACACCGCGGCTTCATCGGCCCTCAGCCCGCCGGGCGGGAGTCCGGGGCGAAGCCCGGCGTCGCCGGGCTTGTCTCCGGGCACCGCGGCCCGACCCTTTCCGGGCGCCGCGGCCCGACCCTTTCCAGGCTCCGCGGCCCAGCCCTTTCCGGGTTCCGCGGTTCGGGCTTGTCCGGCTGGCGCAGCCTGGCCCGGTCCGGGGGGCGTGTCCCGTCTGTCCCAGTGCGGGACCTCGTCTTCGCCAAAGAGCGTGGCGGCCAAGCGCGAGACAATGTCCCGGGCGAGCCCCTCTAGGATCTCCGGCTCCTCGGCTGGGTCTTCGCTGCCTGGCGCGGCCGGAGGGAGATCTTCGCTGTCGTCGATGTCCCGGACGGTGCCCACCTCCTCCCCTAACAGGGCCGGAGGGTTCGGCAAGACCATACCATATCCTGCCAAGACGGCCTGTCAGGAATGGTCGCTTTGGGGCAATACTGTTCAACAAGGTGCGACGGGAAGCGACAAACTCCGCGCCCCAAACGGCGGGTTAGTCGCCTCCGCTCGTGGCGGGCAATTCGCTGGGGGGACGAGGGCGGGCGCCCTGGGTGAGGCCGAAGTACTGCTCGAAGATGGCCTTGGCCACCGGGGCGGCGGCGGTGCTGCCGTGGCCGCCGCGCTCGACCAGGATGACCACGGCGATCTCCGGGTTGTCGGCGGGAGCGAAGGCGACGTACCAAGCGTGGTCGTCCCCCGGCGGCGCCGAGGCGGTTCCGGTCTTGCCGGCGACCTTGACCGGGAAGTTGGAGAAGAGCCAGGCCGACGTTCCCGGACCGGCGGGGCCGGTCAACTCGGTGGCCGAGGCGACCAGGCCGGCCCGGATCTGGGCCATGGTGTCCGCGGAGGCCCCGACCGTTCCGGCGACCTGGGGCTTCATCTCCTCGAGGACCTTCCCGTCGGGGGACAGTATCTGCTTCACGACCTGGGGGACGTACCGGGTCCCGCCGTTGGCGAGCGAACAGGCGTAGACCGCCATCTGGATGGGGCTCAGGGCGTGACCCTGCCCGATGGCGGCCTGGAGCGTCTGCCCCCCCATCCAGGGCTCGTCGGTCTTCTCCCGTCCGGCGAGGGTGCCGCGAATCTCGGCTATTTCGCCGGGAACCGCCAGGTCTATCCCTGTCGGCAGGCCGAGCCCGAAGTTCTCGGCCCACCTGACGAGGTCCTCAGGGCCGGGGCCGAGCTTCACGCCCATCTCATAGAAGTAGGAGTTGCAGGAGTGCTTCAGGGCCGCCTGGAGGTTGACCGAGCCGTGCCCGGCCGGTTTCCAGCACTTGAAGAGGACGTTCCCGTAACGGTAGCTCCCGGAGTCGTAGACGCGATAGGCGGGGTTCGTCTTGCCGGTTTCCAGGGCCGCCGCGGCGGTGACCATCTTGAACGTGGACCCCGGGGTGTACCGTCCGAGAAGGACCCGGTTGTAGAGCGGCCGAAGCGGGTCCGTGTTCAGGGTCTCCCAGGTCTCGGCGTCGATGCCGGCGGCGAAGACGGTGGGGTCGAAGGCCGGGCGGCTGAACATGGCCAGGATCTCGCCCGTATTCACCTTCATCACGACGCAGGCGCCGGAGTCGGCCTCCGGGAAGGCCTCGGAGAACCCCTCTCCGCTGCGGATCTTGGCCGTCCACTGGTCGTAGAACTCCTCGGCCACTTTCTGGAGTTCGGCGTCGATGGTCAGGACAAGACCCTTCCCGGCGACCGGCGGTATGTCGCCCAAGACCGTCACGGGATGGCCGGTCGAGTCGACCTCGACCTGCTGGCCGCCGTCCTTGCCGCGCAGTTCCTTGTCGTACCGGCGCTCCAGGCCTTCCTTACCGATGATGTCCCCCGCCCGGTACCCGACCCAGGCCTCTCCCTCAAGCTCGGAGGGCGCGATTTCCGATACGTACCCGAGGAGGTGGGCGGCCAGGACCCCGCCGGTGTACTCGCGGATGGGCAAGGTCTCAACGACGACGCCGGGCAGCTTCTCCCGGTCCTCGATGAGGCGCGTGTGGACCTCGGGGGTGATGTCCGTCGCGATGCGGACCGGCTCGAACGGCCGGTCCTTTTGTTTATCGATCTTGGCCCGAATCTCGGCCTCCGTGATGCCCAGGAGCCTGGCCAGTTCGGTGACGGCCTGGTCGGTCTTCTCCTTCTCCAGGGGCATGAGAGACACCACAAAGCAAGGCCGATTGGCGGCGAGCAGTTGCCCGAAGCGGTCGTAGACGTTGCCGCGGGGAGCGTTCATCGTCAGGATGCGGATGCGGTTTTGCAGCGAGAGTTGGGAGAAGTAGCCGGCGCGCGCGACCTGGAGGTAGATGAGCCGGCCTCCCAGGCCGAAGAAGGCGAAGACGAGGACGAGCACGAACACGGCCAGCCGGCGCTCCAGGCGCGACTTGTCCACGTTCCTCCCCCTCCCCGTTGCTGGTGCGGCCCAAATGACGCCCCCGGCGCCGCGATGCCGCTACCGCCGGCCCGCGGCCTGGCTGGCCCCTCCGGTCAGGTCCTTCTCCTTGGCCCGCTCGCCGATGTAGTGGACAAAGATCTGCCGGTAGACGAGCGGGGCGAGCAGCGTGCTGTAGACAGCCACCGGCAACCCGACGGTGATGATGTTCACGGCGGGCGCGGGAACATGCAGGGCCCTGAGGCACACCCAGACGACGAACTCGTGGGCGAACACGGCCACGCCGACCGCCGCGGTGGGCACCCAGATGGTCTCCCGGAAGATCTTGCCGGCCACGACACCGACGCCGAAGCCCACGAGAGTCTTGGCCAGGGCGAACAGGCCGATGTACTGACCGAAGGTCAGGTCCTGGACCAGACCGGCGGCCAGACCCGCCACGAACCCCTCGGCCGGGCCGTAGAGCAGAGCCCAGCAGACCACGACGACCATGAGGACATCCGGCTTCAGCCCGAAGACGGCCAGGTGCGGGAAGACCGCGGTCTGGAAGAGAAGACCGCCCACGATCCAGAAGCCCAGCACGGCGTGGCGGGAAGACAGCCGGTTGAGCCACTCCAGGAGGGTGTTCACGGGCCGTCCACCCCCACCGTCGCGTTGGTGATGACCAGCACTTCCTCAAGGCGCCCGAAGTCGACGCCCGGCTTGATGCGGGCGTACTTGAGCAGGCCGTAGCTGTCTTTGCTGATGTCCACGACCCGGCCCACGAACAGGCCGGGCGGGAAGATCTCCCCGAAGCCCGAGGTGACCACGGCGTCCTCGGGGGCCACTTCCGCCGTGCGCTCGAAGAACATCATCGACAGGAGAGGCGACTGGCTCCCTTGCCCGCTGGCGATGCCGCCGTCTCGGGAGGCCTGGACCAGGGCCCCGGTCCCGGAAGCGCGGTCCGTAAGGAGTTGGACCACGGAGATGTTCGCCGAGACCTCGCTGATGCGGCCGACAAGCCCCTGGCTGGTGACGACGGGCATGTTCTTGGCTATCCCGTCGGAGCTTCCCCGGTTGATGGTGATCCGGCTAAACCAATTGTCGGCGTTGCGCGAAACGACATCGGCCACGACGTACTGGTACTCGACGGCTTGGGTGAAACCGAGGAGGGTCCGCAGCCGTTCGTTCTCGATCTCCAGTTCCTTGAGCCGATGGACGGTGGTGTCGTAGGCGTCGGCCCTGACCCTGAGGGTCTCGTTCTCCTCGCGGAGGTGACGGATGGCCTCAAGGTCGGCGACCGTGCCCCGGATGCCGACGGTGAGTCCGCCGAACCAGGCCTGGACGGGGGCTAGGGCTTCGATGACGGCCTTCTCGACGAGCAAAACCGTCTCCCGTTCGCGCGCCGTGACGCTCATCAAGGTCACGAGCACGACCAGAGTGACCAACGCCGCCAGGAATTTGCGGTACCGACCCAGATGCAGCACTCCGCCGTCTCCCCCATGGTCCCCGGGTAGGCGCTGCCGCTGCGTCAGCTGGCCGCGCGGCGGGAGGCGGTCGCCACCCGCCTCAACGTCTCTATCTCTTCGAGGACCTTGCCCGCCCCGCGCACCACGCCGAGGAGAGGTTCCTCGGTGAGGTGGACGGGCATGCCGGTCTCGCGGTTCACCAAGATGTCCAGGTTGCGCAGCATGGACCCGCCACCGGACATCACGATACCCCGGTCCATGATGTCGGCCGCCAGTTCGGGCGGCGTCCGCTCGAGGGTGACCTTGATGGCCTCTATGATGGCCCCGATCGGCTCGGCCAGGGCGGTCTGAATCTCCTCGGCCGTGACGGCCAGCGTCCGCGGAAGGCCGGTTACCAGGTCTCTTCCTCTGACCTCCATGCTCTCCTTCTTGTCAATCGGTGCGGCATTGCCCAGTTTGATCTTGACGTCCTCGGCGGTCCGCTCGCCGATGAGAAGGTTGTAGGTCCGCTTGATGTAGTTCACGATGGCCTCATCCATCTCGTCTCCGGCGATGCGGATGGAGCGGCTCGCGACGATGCCGCCCAGCGAGATGATGGCCACTTCGGTGGTGCCCCCGCCGATATCGACGATCATGTTGCCCGTGGGTTCATGGACGGGGAGCCCGGCGCCGATGGCCGCGGCCATTGGTTCCTCGATGGTGTGGGCCTCGCGGGCCCCGGCCTGGAGGGTGGCGTCGATGACCGCCCTCTTCTCGACCTCGGTGACCCCGGAGGGGACGGCGATGACCACCCTGGGCCGCAGGAGAGCCCGACGCGGGTGGGCCTTGGCGATGAAGTAGCGGAGCATGGTCTGGGTCACGTCGAAATCGGCGATGACCCCGTCCTTCATGGGCCTGATGGCGACGATGTTGCCGGGGGTTCGCCCGATCATCCGCTTGGCTTCGCTCCCGACCGCCAGGACCGTCCCGCTCTCGCGGTCCAAGGCGACCACGGACGGTTCCTGAAGGACGATGCCCCGGCCCTTGACGTAGACCAGGGTGTTGGCCGTGCCGAGATCGACGCCCATGTCGCGTGAGAAGTAGTCGTAGATGAACCCGAACATGCTTTTGCGTTCCCCTCTCTAGCCGGCGCCCGTCCCTACGAGATGCCCTTCTCCTTGAAACTCACGTACCGGTTGTCACCGACCACGACATGGTCGAGAACCTCGATACCCAGGAGCCGCCCAGCCTCAACCAGCCGGCGGGTGACTTCCAGGTCCTCCTGGCTCGGCGTCGGGTCCCCGCTCGGATGATTGTGGACCAGGATGATGGCCGCCGCGCTCCGGGCTATCGCTTCCTTGAAGATCTCCCGGGGGTGCACAATCGACGAACTGAGGCTGCCGACCGAGACGATCCTCACGCCGAGAACATGGTTCTTCGCGTCAAGGAGCACGATCCGGAACTGCTCCCGGTCGAGGTAGCGCATGTCCTCCATGACCAGGCCGCTCACGTCCCGCGGCGACCGGACGACGTTCCTGGTCGTGCTGGCGACGGCGATACGCTTCCCCAGCTCGACAGCGGCCTTCAGGAGCGCGGCCTTGGCGGCGCCAACCCCGGGGACCAGCCGGAGCTCGTCCACCGTGCTGACAACCAGACGCCGGAGTCCCTGGTCCGGTTCGCCGGACCGAGGCGCTCCCTCCTGCTGCCCGAGGGCCAGGACCCGGTGAGCCACGTCGAGAGCGGATGCCCCCGAGGTGCCGGTTCTCAACAGTATAGCCACTAGCTCGGCGTTAGATAAGGCTTCTGGCCCGAGCCTCGTCAGCCGTTCCCGGGGGCGGTCCCCCCGCTGGATGTCGAGCATCCTCGGACCGCGTGTGGCCTCCATCCCCGCACCCCTCTTTCCGGGCGCGGGCACCCCTACTGGGCCAGTCCGCTCAAATCTCGGCGGGTGCCCGACCGGTGGTTCCCCAAGACGCCTCCACCAGAAGGTTGACGCCAAATCGGGCGAAGAGCTTGGCCAGGCATCCCAGAGGGAGCCCGACCACATTGAAATAGTCGCCTTCGATTCTCGCGACCAAGAGCGAACCGACGCCCTGGACCGCGTAGGCCCCCGCCTTGTCGGCCGGTTCCCCCGTGGCCACGTAGGCCGCGATTTCCCCGGGACTCAGCGACCGGAAGAAGACCCTGGTCTCCTCGGTCGCGCCGTGGGTCTCACCCGAGGCCGGGTCGGCCACGACGACCCCCGTGACGACCGTGTGCTCGCGGCCGGAAAGAGCCGTGAGCATCTCGCAGGCCTCCAGGTCGGACGACGGTTTGCCCAGGATGCGGTCGGGGAGGACCACGACGGTGTCGGCGGCCACGACGAAACTCCGGCCCGCGACGCCGGCGACCCGGACCCGCGCGAGCACGTCTTCAGCCTTACGCCTGGCCAGGGAGAGGACGTGAGCCGAGGCCGCGCCGGGCGGCACGTCGCCGGAGTCTTCCTCCGGAGCCTCGCTCGGGAAGACCTCAAACGAGACCCCGAGTCCGGCAAGGAGTTCCTTACGCCTCGGAGAGGCCGACGCCAGGATTATCCTCACGCCCGGCACCAGCGGAGGGGGGTTCCAAACGCGAGACTCACGAGTTCACCCTCCAATAGCCGCTCGTAGTTTCTTGGGGGTCAAGATGAATCCTTTGCCCCGCCTCGGGTTTCACCTCCCCTGATTCTGGCAGGGATGGCCGTCCGCTAACCGCCGCGAAGACTGGTGCCCAGCCGGGTGTAGGCATCGATGAGTCCGATGAACGACGTTTCCGCCTTTAGCCGCTCCGCGTCGCTTTGATTCGACAAGAAATCTTTGACGGATTGAAGATTGACCTTAGCCGAGGCGAGCTGGGCCTCCAGGGCCTGCCCGAGCGCGGCCAGGTCCGTCGGCGCGATGAGGGACGCCAGCCCGTCCTTGGCGCTTTGCATCGTGGTGAGGAGAGCCCCCACGGTCGTGGCCGCCTCGGTGCGGTTGAGGGTGCCGGCGCGGAAATCGTCCCAGACGTCGCCCTCGATCCGGAGGCCGCTCGCCAGGGCCTCGATGGCCGTCTTGGCCTTGTTCAGGTAGTCGAGACTCGAACCCTTCAGGGTGAGCGGTTTGGGGTCCAGGCTCTCCGTGGCGACGAAACAGTCGGGATAGCCCGCGGCCTTGAGACGCCCCTGCACGGCCACGGCCGTGTCTTTCTTGGTCAAGGTGACGCTCCAAACCTTGTAGAGACCGGAACTGGTCTCCGGCTCGAAGACGTGGCCGGGGTAGTTCTTGGCGGCCAACCCGGAGACGGCCTTGTCGGCGTTGGCGCGCAAAGCGAAGGCCCCGACCTGGATGCCGTAGACCGTGAGGGGAGTGAGTTGACAAATGACCGAGCCGGCCCCACCTCCGGCGGTCCC
>CALMHV010000221.1 GCA_937863905.1 uncultured Bacillota bacterium | reverse complement strand
ACAAGAAACCGAGCCCACGGACAACGAGACGGCGCGGGTGCCAGCTAGCCCGGCCCGTCGACCGGCACGCCCACGACGTCGTAGGCGGATGACTTGACAACCCGCACGTCGAGAAAATCGCCTGGAGACGGCCTCACGCCCGCAGCCGTCGGCCACCTGACCAGCACTTGACCGTCGATGTCCGGGGCGTCGAACTCCGACCGGGCCACGAGCGCGACTCGTCCGGCCCCCCGCGTTAAGCCGCGCCGGACGGCCCTCGTCTCCTCCACGATGACCCGCAGCGTCCCGCCCACCAGACCCCGCCGGTAGCGGCCCGCGATCTCGCGCTGTAAGCCGGCCGCTTGGGAGAGGCGCTCGGCCTTGGTCTCCTCGTCGACCTGGCCGAGCAGGTCGGCGGCCCGGGTCCCGGCCTCGCGGGAGTAGACGAAGAAGCCCGCGTGTTCCAGCCTGGCCGCCTCCAGAAAGCCCAGGAGGGCCTGGAAATCCTTCTCTGTTTCGCCAGGAAAACCGACAATGAACGTGCTTCGGAGGACGAGGCCCGGGACGGCCCGCCGGAGCCTCTCGACGAGCCTGAGGAGGAAGTCGCCCGTCTCCGGGCGGCGCATGGCCCGGAGGATGGGGTCACTGGCGTGCTGCATCGGAAGGTCGAGGTACCGGCAGAGACGCCCCTGGCCCGCGCCGAGCAGGGCGACAAAGTCGTCCGTGAGGGTGCTCGGATACGCGTAGAGGACGCGGAGCCAGGCGAGGCCGGTCTCCGAGAGCAGCCGGCCGACAAGGTCCGCCAGCAGCGGCGGCCCCCCGAGGTCGCGGCCGTAGACGGTCGTGTCCTGGGCCACGAGGATGAGTTCTTTCACGCCCAGGGTTTCGAGCGCTCGGGCTTCCTCCACGAGGTCGGCCGGCGGCCGGCTCCGGTACCGGCCCCGGAGGGCCGGTATCAGGCAGAAGGCGCAGCGGTGGCCGCACCCTTCGGCGATCTTCAGGTAGGCGTAGTGCGGCGGCGTGCTCAGGAGGCGCGGCGCCGGTCCCGCCGGCAGATACCCCGGTTCGGAGGCTGGCCGGTCCCCCGCCTCGCCCGCCCTCTCCCCGGAGAGGAGGCGCTCCAGGACCCGGGGCACCTCCTCGACGTCGCCGGTGCCCAGGGTCTGGTCCACCTCGGGAAACCGGCGGCGCACTTCCTCGCCGAACCCCTGGACCAGGCAGCCGGCCACGACGAGGGCCCGGCAAGGCCCCTCGCGCCTGAGCCGGGCGGCCCGGCCAATCTCCTCCCAGGCCTCGTCCCGCGCCGGACCGATGAAGGCGCAAGTGTTGATGACAATGGCGTCGGCGTCAGCCGGGTCGCCCGTGAGGGCCAGGCCGGTCCGGCCGACCAGGGCGGCCATGACCTCACTGTCGACGAGGTTCTTCGGGCAGCCCAGGTTGATGATGGCCACTCCGGCGGGACCCTCGGTGGCGGAGCCGTCGGCGACGGGGCCATCGACGGCGCGCCCAGTGGCGCGCCCAGCGGCCCGCCTTCTCGCGGTCAACCCCTGACCCCGTCCAGGACATCGCGGTAGAAGGCTTCGTACTGAGGCACGATAATCTCGCTGGAGAACAGGGACAGGGCCCGGTGCCTGGCCCGGGCCGAAACCCGGGCGCGGAGGTCGCGGTCGGTGAGCAGGGTCCGCAGGCCCTGGACCATCCCGTCGAAGTCGTCGACCTCGTAGAGGAAACCGCCGGCGCCGTCGCCGTCCCCGACCAGTTCCGGAAGCCCTCCGACCCGCGTCGCCACGACCGGCACACCGGCGGCCATGGCCTCCAGCGCGGCCAGCCCGAAACTCTCCTGGAGGGAGGGGAGGAAGAAGACGTCCGCGGAGGCGAGGAGTTCGCCGATCTGCTCCTGCTGCCCGAGAAAGACCAGTTTGTCGCTCACGCCGAGGCGCTCGGCCTCGGCCCGGACCTTGTGCAGGTCGGGCCCGTCGCCGATGAGCGCCAGGCGGGCGGGCAGGTCGCGGCACGCCGCGGCAAAAACCCTGACGACGACGTCGGCCCGCTTGACCGGCCGGAAGTTCGAGACGTGGGCCACGACGAGTTCGCCGTTCTCAGCCAGAGAACCGCGCCAGCAGGCGCTCAGGTCGGCGTAGTCCTCCGGGTCCACGAAGTTGTAGATGACCCGGATGTCCCGGCTCACCTTGAAGGTCTCCAGAGTCTGGCGCTTCAGGGCCTCGGAGACCGCCGTCACCCCGTCGCTGGCCTGGATGCTGAAGGCCGTGATGCCGGCGAACGAGGGCTCGCTGCCGACGAGGGTGATGTCGGTGCCGTGGAGAGTGGTCACGACCGCCGGGGCCGGACCGTCGCCGGAGGCCTCGATGACCTGGCGGGCGAGGTAGGCGCTCGTGGCGTGGGGTATCGCGTAGTGGACGTGCAGGATGTCGAGCCTGGCCGACTGGGCGACCTCCACCATCTTGTTGGCCAGGGCCAGGAGATAGGGCGGGTGCTTGAAGAGCGGGTAGGCCGGCACCTCCACCTCATGGAAGTACAGGCGCTCCTGGAAGCCGCGCAGCCGGAAGGGCACGTCGTAGGTGATGAAATGGACCTCGTGCCCGCGGCGGGCCAATTGGCGCCCGAGTTCGCTGGCCACGACGCCGCTGCCACCGTAGGTCGGGTAGCAGGTCAGGGCGATGCGCACCGAAGGACCCCCCGTCTCGGAGCTAGAGGTTCCTGGTCAAGTCGGCCACGGCGAGCGTTCCGTCCCAGAGGAACCCCTCGGCCCGGGCCACGCCGGCCAGGCTCCCGTACCACGTGTCGCGCAGTTCCACCCACTCCAGGTAGCCTTCGGTGAGGGGGCTCGCCACCGGCCCGGCCCCGGGGCGGCTCTCGGCGCGCCCGGAGGCGGCCGGCCCGAACTGCGTGACGTAGGCGGCGAGGGCCGCCCGCTTCACCTCGTAGACCTCGGACACGTCGACCACGAAGCTCGGCTGCGGACGCGCGTTGACGAAGTAGTGCAAGACCCGGGCGACCCGGTGCGGTTCCCCCGCGGCCGGGAAGCGGGCCAGACCGGCGCTGAAGACGGCTTCGCGCACGAGCCTCGCCGCGGCAGCGTGGTCGGGATGGCGGTCATCGGCGCAAGGCGCCAGCACAAGCCCTGGCCGCCACCGCCGGACCGCTTCGGCCACAACTCTGACGCGCTCCGGCGAAGGTTCGAGTTCCCTGTCCCTGAGCCCCAAGACCTCGCGCGCCGCCAGACCCAGGAGTCGGGCGGCCTCGCGCGACTCGGCCGCCCGCGTCTCCGGGGAGCCGTTGGTGGCCAACTCGCCCAGAGTGAGGTCGCAGACGACGACCTCATGCCCCAGGCGGCAGTGCCGGGCGAGCGTCCCGCCGGCGCCAATCTCCACGTCATCGGGGTGTGGGGAGAAAGCCAGGATGTCGGCCAAACCCACCAACTCCGTTCCTCCGGACCAGACCCCCGTCCCTATTCTCACCGGGGTTGGGCATTCCTCCGCCCCGGACACATCGCCCGGCCGCCCCGGACACTTCGCCCGGCCGTGGCGGCCGGGAGCGTTGACCGGAACAGGTGTTCGTGGTAACCTCTTTTCGAGGACCGGCCTGACTCCTGCCGGAGGTCAGAACCGTCGAGGTGGCGCCGTGACGACCGACAGCACTCCCAAAGCCGTGTCCCGGGCCCGCGCGGCAGCCATTCGCCAAGAGGAGGAGCCGGGCAGCGGTCTGGCCGCCGCTCTCCAGGCCATCCGGACCGGCGAGGTCACCGCCGGCTGCCTCGCGCGATGGGTCACCCTGCCCGGGCGCCCCGCCGACCACGTGGACTTCCCCGCCTGGCTCGACCCCCGTCTGACCCAGGCCCTCCAGGCCCGTGGGATCCAGCGCCTCTACCGCCACCAAGGGGAGGCCCTGGAAGCCGTCCACGCCGGCCGGGACGTGGTCGTGGTCACGCCCACCGCTTCCGGCAAGACCCTTTGCTACAACCTGCCCGTTCTCAACGCCATCGCCGGCAACCCCGCGGCTCGCGCCCTCTACCTCTTCCCGACCAAGGCCCTGGCGCAGGACCAACTGAGCGAGGTCCACGACCTCGTCACCCGGGCCGGCGCCGACATCAAGACGTTCACCTACGACGGAGACACCCCGCCCACGGCCCGGAGAGCCGTCCGCTCGGCCGGCCACATCGTGGTCACCAACCCGGACATGCTCCACACGGGCATCCTGCCTCACCACACGGGCTGGGTGAAGCTCTTCGAGAACCTGGCCTTCGTGGTCATCGACGAGATTCACAACTACCGCGGGGTCTTCGGGAGTCACGTCGCCAACGTCATTCGGCGCCTGGACCGCGTCTGCCGTTTCTACGGCTCCCACCCCGTGTTCATCTGCTGCTCGGCCACCATCGCCAATCCCCGGGAGCTGGCCTCCCGCGTCACCGGGCGCGACACGGCCCTCATCGACCGGAACGGCGCCCCCACCGGCCCCAAGCACTTCGTCTTCTACAACCCTCCGGTCGTCAACCGCGAACTCGGCATCCGGCGGAGTTCACTCCTGGAAGCCCGGCGGCTCGCCGAGATCCTCCTCCGCCACGAGGTTCCCACCATCGTCTTCGCGCGCAGCCGGGTGGCGACCGAGGTGCTCCTAACCTACATCAAGGAGAGTCTGGGTGAACCGGCCGGGCGGGAACCCGTCGGCCGGGCTTCCCGGGTCAGGGGCTACCGGGGGGGCTACCTCCCCTCCCAGAGGCGAGAGATCGAGCAGGGGCTGCGTTCCGGGGAGATCCTCGGGGTGGTGGCGACCAACGCCCTCGAACTCGGGATAGACATCGGCAGCCTCGAGGCGGCCGTCATCACCGGGTACCCCGGCACCATCGCCAGCACGTGGCAGCAGGCCGGTCGCGCCGGCCGTCGCCTCGGGGAGTCGGCGGCCTTCCTGGTGGCCTCCTCCTCTCCTCTGGACCAGTTCATTGTCGCCAATCCCGAGTATTTCTTGGGGCGCAGCCCGGAGAACGGGCTCGTGGACCCTGACAATGTCCTCATCCGCGGCGCCCACGTCAAGTGCGCCGCGTTCGAACTCCCCTTCGAGGACGGTGAAGCCTTCGGCGAG
>CALMHV010000220.1 GCA_937863905.1 uncultured Bacillota bacterium | reverse complement strand
GGGGGAGGGGTCGCCCCCTCCCCCGCTCCGTTTCACCGCTTCAGTCGGACCGCTGACTCGCGTCGCGGCCGCGGCCCGCGTCCAGCCGATTACCCGTCGGGAACCGATTACCCTCCGGGAACCATCCACGGGGGCAGCTTGTAGGGAACCGTGCCCTCGTAGGTGACGCCGTAGAAGTCTATGGGCCAGCAGGCCACGAGTTCGCCGTCCTGCCACTGCGTCCCGACGGCGGTGACGAAGCCCGGGCCCCAGGTGACGTCATGCATCGCGTCGAAGACGATGCGCCCTGCGGACGAGATGAAGTCGGTCTTCTCCATCTCCACGACGATGGCGTCGGGGTCGGCGCTGTTGGCGCGCTCGATGGCTTCCTTCCAGATGTAGATGGCGTCATACGTGCCGGCGTTGTAGGTCGGGAACTCAAGACCACCCGTGCGCTCGACGAAAGCATCGTAGTAGGGGATGGTCTTCGGGGTGATCTCCACCCGGGCCATCGTGTTCAGGGTGTACTCCCAGTTGCCCATCTCATTGGTGGCCTGCATGAACCCCTTGGCCTGGGCCTCGACGTTGATGCCGACCGAGGCGGCCGGAATCTGGAGTTCGCCCCACTGCTTGGCGTAGGGCACGCCCGCCGGGCCTGAGAAGTAGGTGTAGATGATGTTGGCCCCGGAGTCCCGGATGGCCGTGAGCTCGGCCGTCACGTCGGTGGCGTTAGGCGAGGGCCGCCAGAGACCCACGAATTCCATGCCGAAGGTGGGGATGAGCGCTTGCGCCGCTGCCGCCAGCGGGTCACCCGCCACGGCCTTCTCGATGATGACGGCCACCTTGGGCTTGGCGATACCGAGTTCCGCCCTTACCGTCGCCCCGACCTGGTTCAGGAGGATCATTGACGTCTTCACCAGGTTGCCGACGTTGATGGGGGTCACGCGGAACCAGTACTTGTAGCGCTCGTAATCGGCGGCCACCTTGGCCGAAAGCACGGTGTGCGAGGCGCCGCAGACGATGAAGATGGTCTTGTTGTCCATGGCTATCTCCTGCATGGCCAGGGCGGCCTCGGTCCGGATGGAGCCGACGAGCACGTCGACCTTGTCAACGCTGATGGCCCGCTCGATGGCGGCCGCCGCGTCGTCAACGCTCAGGAGCTCGTTCGTGTCGATCTGGACCAGGTCGATGCGGTACTTCTTGCCGTCGATCAGGACGCCACCGGCCGCGTTGATCTCATCGGCGGCCATCTGGGCTCCCAGCCAGTGGTGCCGGCCCATGATGAACTGCATCGGCCCGGCGACCCCGACCTTCAGGACGTTCTTGGTGTACTTGAGGCCGCAACCGGCCCCGAAGCCCATGACCATGGTCGACAGGAGCACCAGCACGACCAGTATGGTTACAATCCTTCTCCTCATTGGTGGATCCCCTTTCGCGTTATCTCCCTACCAGATGTTTCGGCGCCCGCCGCGGCGTCGCCCGACCCGCCGACCTCCCTTCCCGTGCCGGGGGAGCCCCTACCCTCCCGAGGGTACTCCCTTCTCCTGCGGGACCCTCAGGGCCGTCCCGCAGACCCGGCAGGCCCGCCGGGTGAAAGCGTTGTGCTCCTTGCAGCGGGGGCACTTCCTCTCCAGGCGGTCGATGACCCAGGGAGCGAGGCCCTCGGGCATGAAGCGGAGCACGAGAACGATGCTGGCAGCGTAAAGCAGCATCCGCAGCTCCGGCGCCACGCGAAGGACCTCGACCAACGGGAAGAGAACGAAGACTCCGACGACCGCTCCGTAGATGGTGGCGATGCCCCCGAAAATCACCCAGATGATGGGCTGGAACGAGGTCAAGACACTCAAGGTCGAAGGACCCGCGATGCGCATGTAGTGGGCGTAGAGCCCCCCGGCCAGCCCGGCGAAGAGCCCGCTCAGACAGAAGGCGAGGACCTTGTAGAGCGGGGTGTTGATACCCGAAGCCCGCGCGGCAACCTCGTCCTCCCGGATGGCGTGGAAGATGATTCCGACCTTCGAGTCGGTTATCTTCCACACGGCCAGGATGAGGACGATGGCCGCGACCACAGCCACGTAGTACTCCTTAAGGCGCGTCGGGGCCAGGCGGGTCAGGCCCGAGACGCCGAGCTCGCCCCCGGTTACGCTGGAGAAGACCATGACCAGTCCGGCCAGGATGATGGGAAAGGCCAGGGTAGCCAGGCTCAGGTACTGGCCCTTCAGCCGGAGGCAGGGAATCCCCACGGCCAGCCCGGCCACCACCGCCGCCAGGGCCCCCAGGGGGATGGTCACGACAGGGGGCAGTCCCGCGTTCAGGTTGAGGAGGGCCGAGGTGTAGGCGGCCGTCCCGAAGAAGATGGCGTGCCCCAGGCTGAGCTGGCCCACGACCCCGGAGATGAGGTCCCAACTCGCCGCGAAGATGGCGAAGATGGAGGCCATGGTGAGGACGCGCAAGGCGTAGGGGTGCCGGAAGACGAGGGGGAGCGCCAGCAGGGCGACCGCCCCGAAGAACAGAATGGACCGACCCGGCAAGACGAGAATCTCACCCTTGAACTCGCGCCACAGCCAATTGAGATACCTGACCACGGTCACCGCTCCTCCTCGAAGGCCACTCCGAACAGCCCCTCGGGCCGGATCAGGAGGACCAGGATCATGATGCCCAGGGAGAAGGCACCCTTGAGGAAGGCCCCCTGGGGAACGAGGAAGACAACCAGGCTCTCGGCCAGGGCGATGATCGCCGCGCCGAAGAGGCTCCCCTTGAGGCTCCCGAGCCCCCCCAGGACGGCGATGGCCAGGACGATGGTCAGGGGGTTGAGCCACATCCGGGGCTCAAGGATGTAGAGCGGGGCCACGATGGCCCCGGCCAGGCCGGCCAGGGCCGAGGCGATGGCCACCGTGAGGGTGGCCGTCCGCGACTCGTCCATCCCCATGACCTCGGCAATCTCCCGGTCTTGGGCCGTGGCCCGGATGGCCAGCCCAAGCTTGGTCTTCATGAGGACGAACCACACGGCGACGAGGGCCCCGGCCAGGACGCCGAGGGTGAGGAGATACTGAAAGCTCACCCGCACCCCCAGGATGGTGGCGTAGCCGGCGGTGGCCGCCGGCACGCTCCGGAAGTACCCGCCGAACCAGAGGAGCATGGCCTCCTGGAGGACCAGGGCCAGGGCGATGGTGAGGATGAGGACGGTCGTCTCGTGCTCCCGCATCGGGTCGATGAGAAGCCGGTAGACGACGACGGCGAGGACCACGACGGCGACGATGGAGATGAGGATGGCTAGGGGCAGAGGCAATCCGGCAGTCGACACGAGGTAGAAGATGCAGTACCCGGCGACCATGTAGAAGGCGGTGTGGGCCAGGTTGATGATGCGAGCCACCCCGAACATCAGGGAGAAGCCCACCGCCAACATAGCGTAGACGCCCGCGTTCATCAAGGCGTTGACCAGGATGTTTCCGAGCACGGTCGTCAGATCAGCTCCTTTGTTCCGACCCGGGCGACCCGGCTGGCCGTCGCCGACCGGCCGGCCGCCTCCGGCCGGCTAGGCCGTGCCGGCCACGCCGAGGTACCGTTGCCGCAGCCTCTCGTCGGCCATCAGTTCTTCGCTCGTCCCCTCGGCCACGACCCGGCTGTGCGAGAGGATGTAGTTGCGCGTCGTCAGGGCGAAGGCCAGGCTTACGTCTTGTTCCACCAGGAGGATGGTGATGCCGGTCCGCCCGATGTCCTTGATCTTCGCCAGGACCTCCCGGCGGACCCGGGGCGAGAGCCCGGTCGAGGGCTCGTCGATGCAGAGAAGGCGCGGCCGAGTCATCAGGGCCCGGCCGATGGCCAGCATCTGCTGCTCGCCGCCGGAGAGGGTGCCGGAAAGCTGACCGCCGCGCTCGCGCAGGATGGGGAAGAGCCCGTAGACCGTCTCCAGGGCCCGGGTTACCTCCTTGGGGTCGCGGACGAGGTAGGCGCCGGCCCGGAGGTTGTCGAGGACCGAGAGTTCGCGGAAGGGCCGCCGGCGCTCGGGAACCAGGACCAAGCCGAGGCGGGCGATTCCGTGCGGCGGCAGCCGGTCGATGCGCTGGCCGCCGAAGACCACCTGACCCTCGATGACGATGTTACCGGCCCGGGTGCCCCGCTTCTTCTCCCGCTCCCAGTGGACCAGGCCGGCCACCGTGCGGAGGAGGGTGGTCTTCCCGGCGCCGTTCGGCCCGACGAGGCCGACCGTCTCCCCAGCGTCCACGCGGAGGGTCACATCGTTGAGGAGCACGGCCGTGTCGTAGCGCACGGAGAGCCCCTTGACTTCCAGGAGGGCCTCAGGGGCCCCGAGAGTCTCAGGGACCTCAGGCATCGGCGGTTTCCTCCCTCCCCAGGTAGGCCTCGATGACCTGCGGGTCTTTCATGACCTCCGTGGGAGAACCGGAGGCGATGAGGCCGCCGAAATTCATGACCAGGAGACGATCGACGATGCTCAGGAGGTAGGAGAGCTTGTGGTCGATGATGATCATCCCCATCCCCTCGCTGTGGAGGCGCCCGAAGCGGCCCCCGCGGTGCAGGCGCCGGATGGACTTGGCCAGAAGGTCCGACTCGGCCGGGTTCAGGCCGCCGAAGGGTTCGTCGAGGATGAGGAGGTCGGGGTCGCTGGCGATGGCCCGGGCAATCTCCAGGCGCTTCAGCTCACCGTGGGAGAGCTGGTAGGCCGGCTCCAAGGCCAGGTCGGAGATGCCCGCGAACTCCAGGGCGTCCTTCGCCTTGACCTCGATGCGCTTCACCCACTCGCCGCGCCGCCGCCCGCGGGGGGACAGCAGGGGAACCATGACGTTGGCGATGATGGGCATGCGCCGGAAGGGCCGCGTGTTCTGAAAGGTGCCGGCCACGCCTAGGTTCACGATGCTCCAGGGCGACAGGCCGCGCAGCTCGCGCCCCCGGAAGCGGATGGAGCCTCCGTCGGGCCGCAGGATGCCCATGATCATCTTGACCAGGGTGCTCTTCCCGGCGCCGTTGGGGCCGATAAGCCCGACTATTTCCTGGTGGCCCACGCCGAAGCTCACCCCGTCGACGGCCACCAGCCCGCCGAAGCGCTTGGTGAGCCCGGCGACCTCGAAGAAGGGGGCGTCCG
>CALMHV010000219.1 GCA_937863905.1 uncultured Bacillota bacterium | reverse complement strand
GCATCGCCGCCGGCTCCGGTGACGGCAACGCCGCCTACAAGGGCGTGGCCCCCGGTGCGGCTCTGGTCGGCGTGAAGGTCCTGAACTCGAAGGGTAGTGGCACGACCACCCAAATCATCAACGGCATCAACTGGATGATCGCCAACAAGGCCACCTACAACATCCGCATCGGCAGCATGAGCCTCGGTTCGACCGGCTCGTCCGACGGGACCGACTCGCTGTCGCTGGCGGTCAATAATGCCGTCACCAACGGCATCAGCATGTGCGTGGCGGCCGGCAACGCCGGCCCCAACACGTACACCGTCGCGTCTCCGGGGGCCGCGACCGGCGCCATCACCGTCGGCGCTCTCTACGACCCGGGCGAGAAGGGCTGGGTCCTGGCGGAGTTCTCGAGCCGCGGCCCGACGAAGGACGGCCGGACGAAGCCCGAGATCTGCGCTCCCGGCCGGTACATCAACGCGGCCAAGGCCGGCTCGACCAATCAGTACGTCATCTACAGCGGGACGTCGATGGCCACCCCGTTCATGGCCGGCGTGGTCGCCCTGATGTTCGACGCCAACTACACCCTCACCGACACCGGCGTGAAGAGCATCCTCTACGCCGGCGGGAACGTGAAGGACTTCGGCCCCGTCGGCCTGGATGTCGACTTCGGGTACGGCATCAGCCTGCCCTATAACTGCGTCAAGCAGGCCGGCGCCTACACGACAAGTTGGAGCGACGGGCTGTCATCGTCCTACACGGCCGGCAGCCTGCACGCCAAGAACGACTTCGACACCTACTCCATCGTCGTGACCGACGCCACCAAGCCCATCGGCGTGACCTGCATCATCCCGAACGCCAGCTCGAACAAGAAGAACTTCGACGTCTACCTCTACAACCCGAGCGGGACCCTCGTGGCCTCGTCGGTGACCACGACGCGGCAGGAAAAGATCCTCTACCTGCCCACGGTGACCGGCACCTACCAGCTCAAGGTCCTCTCCAGGGCCGGCACCGGCGACTACTGGTTCAGCACCAGTTGGAAGTAGGGGAAGACGCGAACGCGGCGAGCCTAGAGGGGGCGGGCCGAAGGGTCCGCCCCCTCCTGCTTGCGAGGGTCATTCAGCCGGGCGCCGTCGGTCTGGCCGGCCCCGCCTGGGCCTGCCCACCAGTGACCGCCAGGCCTGCGCGGCCTCGGGGATCTTGAGACCGAAGACGACCGCCGTGTAGCCCACCAGGAAAGCCCCGGAGTACAGGCCGACGGCCAGGAGGGCCATGAGGGCCCCGCCCGTCGCCGCTTCGCCCAGCGCGAAACCACCCCTGGCCGCGAGCCACGAAAGGGTGCTCGCCGTTCCGAGCCCCGCCAGGCAGGCCAAGGCCAGTTTGCCGAGGCTCTGCCAGAAGGCCCGCCCAGCCGGTCGTCCGAACCTCCGGACAAGCTGCAGGCTGAGGGCGGTGGCCATGAAGACGGAGCCGGCGGCGTTGCCGAGGGCTACCCCGCCCACTCCCAGCAGGGGTGTGGTCGTCAGGGCCACCAGTGCGTTCACGGCCACGGCGGCCAGGGTTGTCCGCATCGGGGTCAGGCTGTCGCCGAGAGCGTAGAAGGCCCGGGCGCTCAGAAGCTGCCAGCCCATGGGCACGATGCCGAGAGCGTAAAGGGCCGTGGCCGACGCCGTGAGGCGCACGGCCTCCGCCCCGAAGGCGCCCCGCCCGTAGACCAGTTGGACGGCCGGCACGCTGAGGACGGCCAAAAGGACACCGAACGGGGCGAGGACCAGAGCCGTCCCGATCCAGCCCCGCCGCACCAGGTCGAAGGCCCGGTCCCGGTCGCCGGCCCCGACCTCGCGGGCGAGAGTGGGGTAGAGGACGGAGGCCACCCCCACACCGAGAAGGCCGGTCGGGATACTGGCGAGCCGTGCCCCGTAAGTGATGGCCGAGATGGACCCGGCGCCGAGGCGGCTGGCCAGGAACTGGGCGAGGATGGCCCCGGCCTGCCGGGCCACGCCGGCCAGGACCATCGGCCAGGCCAAGCGAGCGGCCGCGGCCAACTCCGGCTTTTCGGAGGCCAGACGCGGGCGCGCCGGCCGGCTGGCGCGGAAGGCCAAACAGCCGAGCCAGAAGGACGCCGCGAAGTAGGCCAGGACCGTGGCCCAGGCCAGGCCCCAGACTCCGGCGAGGCCGGCCAGCCCGGCGGCCGCGCCGACCAGGATGAGGTTGCGGGGTATCCCGACACCGGCCGGCGCCCCGAAGACCCCGTGGGACTGGAGAAGGCTCGTCGACCAGAAGTCGACGGTTCCCAGGACCGCGATCACGGCCAGCAGGCGCAGCAGGGAGGCGGCCGTCCGGGCGTCGGTCGGGGCCAGGCCCGGGGCCAACGTGGCGACGAGGGGCGCGGCGGCGATGGCGGCGCCCAGAGCGGCGGAGGCGGCGACGACGGTCACCGCGACGAGGACGAGCGAATTCAGGCTGGCGGCCTTGTCCTTCCGTCCCTGGCCCACCAGGCGCGAGTAGATGGCGATGAACGAGGCCTGCAGCGTGCCGCCAACGGCCGTGGAAATGACGGCAACGACCATGGTGGCCACATAGTAGGCGTCCATGGTCCCGCTGACGCCGAACCGCGCGGCGAGGAAGACTTCCCGGAGGAGGCCCGTCAGGCGGCTAACCAGCCCGGTGGCGGCGACCTTGGCCCAGGAGACGGCCAGGCGCTCACGATCGGGCCGGCCGCGGGGCACCCTACCTTGGAGCGAGTCGGTTTCCGGCATGGGGCTGGAGTTCCACGGCGAGGCGGCTCCCCCCTCCGACACCGGGGCCGCCGCCGGACAGGAATCGGCGACCATCTAGCTGCCGCAGCCACGGAGGGAGACGCGCGTCGGCCGCGAAACCCAGGCCATTGTCTTTAGGCCATTGTCTTTGCAGGCAGGTCGCGTCTTGCGCCGCGAAGGAGGCCGCTTCGTTGACTGGTTCC
>CALMHV010000218.1 GCA_937863905.1 uncultured Bacillota bacterium | reverse complement strand
CCCCGCTCGCTGAGGCCGCGACCGTCCGCCGGGCGCCCCCCGCGCCCTTCGTCACCGACGAGATCATCGTCAAGTTCAAACCGGGCGTCGAGGGGACGGGCCGCGACAAAGCCCTTACCGGCGCGGGGCTTCTCCAGGTGAAACGGAAGAGTTTCTGGGGGAACCAGAGTCTCGAGGTCATCAAGCTCCCGGCCGGCGCCGACAGCAAGGCGCTCATCGCCAAGCTGAAGACCATGGCCGGCGTGGCCTACGCCCAGCCGAACTTCGTCTACAAGCCCTGCGCCACCGCCCCCAACGACCCGCTCTTCTCCCAGCAGTGGGGGCTCAACAACACGCTCTTCCCGGCCTACGACATCGACGCCCTGACGGCTTGGGACATCACCACCGGTTCCCCGACGGTGGTCGTGGCCGTTCTCGACGAGGGCGTCGACATCAACCATCCCGACCTGGCCGCCAACATCTGGGTCCATCCGCCGGAGCCGGTCGGTGTCGACAATGACGCCGACGGTTTCACGGGCGCGACCGACCGGAACGGCTGGGACTTCTTCTGGAACGACAGTACCGTCTTCGACTCGGGCTTCGCCGACGACCACGGCACCCACGCCGCCGGGACCATCGCCGCGGTGATGAACAACGGCGCCGGCATCGCCGGCGTGGCCCCGAACGTCAAGATCCTTCCCCTGAAGTTCATGGGTCCCGGCGGCGGCTCGACCATGGGCGCCGTCCAGGCCATCAACTACGCCATAAAGCACGGCGTCAAGATCATCAACGCCAGCTGGGGCTCGGGGGCCTACGACCAGGCCCTGAAGGACGCCATCCAGGCCTTCGGCGAGTCCGGCGGTGTCTTCATCGCCGCCGCCGGCAACGGCGACGCCTCGGGGTACGGGTTCAACACGGACATCACGCCCTTCTACCCGGCCTGCTACGACCTTCCGAACATCATCTCCGTGGCCGCCGTCGACAAGCACGGCGGCTTCGCCCAGCTCTCCAACTACGGCCGGAAGACCGTCGACCTGGCCGCCCCCGGGGTCAGCATCACCGGCACGAAGCCCTCGACCGAGCCGGTCTTCGGACCGGCGGCCGTCGAGGTCAGCGACCCCTCTTTGGGCTACCGGGCCGTGGTCTGGGGCTTCGGCGCGGAGAACTTCACCGCCGATGGGGCCCGGATCGACGCTCTCGCCCGGACCATGATCTCCCTGGGCCTGGCCCCCGGGGCCTCGGTGCTCCTGGTCGATGACGACCAGTCCGACACGGGCTGCATCGATGTCCGGTCGGCCTACTCCGCCCCGCTCGCGGTCCTGGGCTACGCGGTAACCGTTGTGGAGGTCATCTCCGACCAAGACCTGTTCCCGGTCCCCGATGGACCGGGATTGCCCATCCTGGCCCAGTACGCCGCCGTCGTCTGGTTCACCGGCGAGGCCTTCGGCGGTAGCGACGTCGCCTGCCTCACGCCCAACGACCAGGCGAACCTCACCGCCTACCTCGGTCTTGGAGGCAAACTCTTCCTGAGCGGCCAGGACGCCATCTGGGACATCGAGACCACGAGCTTCGTCCGCAACACCCTTCGCGTCTGGGACCTCGGCGAGTACGACGGACCGGTGAACCACACGGGTCTCTCCGGAGCCGGAGGCGCCTACGCGGGGGCGGACTGGAGCGGCCAGTTCCTGGGGACGAACGAGGAGAACTTCATCGCCCCCTGGGGCTCCCTGGCCCGTGTGGGTCTCAACTACACCGGGGGTTCCTACACGAACGCCTACGGCGCGATGGAAGGCACCTCGGCGGCGGCTCCCTACGTGTCCGGGGTCGCAGCCCTGCTCCTGAGCCGGCGCCCGACGGCCACCCCGGACGACATCGTGGACGCCATCACGTCGACGACGACCCAGATGGCTGTCCTGCAACAGTTGACGGTCACCGGCGGCCTGGTGAACGCCAGGCGGGCCCTGGAGGCTATCGACCTCGGCGTGAGCATCACGCCGGTCGCCCTCAGCCTCGCCGAGGGCGGCGCCGGGTCCGCGTACACGGTCGCCCTGCGCAGCGTGCCCACGGTCGACGTGACCATCACCGCCGTCCCCGGACCCGAGGTCGCCGTCGACAACGGCAAGGGCGGCGCGACCCTGGTCTTCACCTCGGCGAACTGGAACGTGCCGCAGACCATGGCCGTCAGGGCCGTGGACGACAGCGTGGTCGAGGGCTCGCACACCGGGCTCATCACGCACACGGCCCAGGGCGGGAACTACCAGGGCTCCGCTGTGCCCACTGTCACGGTCACCATCGCCGACAACGATTTGTCCGGGGTCACCGTCACCGAGAGCGGCGGCTCGACCAGCGTGACCGAGGGCGCCGCGGCGGGCCAGCCGGGCTATTCCGACACCTACACCGTGGTCCTGAACCGGCAGCCGAGCGCGAACGTGACCATCATCGCCTCGCCCGACAGCCAGGTCGCCGTGGACAACGGCGCCGGCGGCCGGACGTTGGTCTT
>CALMHV010000217.1 GCA_937863905.1 uncultured Bacillota bacterium | reverse complement strand
TCCGTGCCTCGTCGTCTCCACTGTTCAGACACATGTTGCACCGTCTAGACAGACCGGAGGTGCGGGTAATGAGAAGAGGGCTCGCGATTGTCGTGGCTGTGGTTATCCTGGGTGGAATGGCCTTCGGCCTCAACTGGTATCTAGGCCGTCAGGCCGTAGCCTCGAACGAGGAAGGCGTGATTGCCCTGGAGGTCGGCAAGGCGGCCGAGATAAGCCTACCCTCAAATCCCTCGACCGGGTACTCCTGGGTAGCGACGTTCGACGCCTCTCTCGTCGAACTGGCTGACCAACGCTACGTCGCTCCCGGAACGGGCGCGCTCGGAGCGGCGGGCACGGAAGTGTTCGTCTTCAAGGGCCTCAAAAGGGGTCGGGTCACCGTGGTCTTCGAATACAAGCGGTCCTGGGAGACCCAGGTGGCCGACAGCAAGCAGGTCGTGCTCGACATCCGGTAGCGCTGAGACCGCATAGGTCGCGCGCAGCCGAAACGACTACCGCGCGAAAACCAACACCCCCGTCGGCCGATACGGCCTGGCGGGGGTGTTCGGCGCGTGGCGGCTCGGGCCGGGGCGCCGGGCCGCAGCTCGCGCCCGGCTAGGCCGCCTACTTCCTGTGGTGCAACTCCGGCGCGGCCACAAAGGACAGCCCGTGCTCGGTCAGGGCCCGGGCCGTGGCGTTGACGGCCGCGTGCTTGTCAAGGTAGTTGCCGAGCAGGGCCTCCATCTCGCCCTTCTCAAGAATCTCGTCCTTGGCCCGGAAGTAGTCGAGGATGTCGGAGGAGTGGGCCCGCGTGGCCTCGACCTGGGGATCGCCCCCCTCGTGCTTGGCCGAGATGTTGGCCACGTGGCCGGCCAACTGGACCAGTTCGGCCCGGCGGGTGTAGGGCTGGATGACGATGCTCCGGTAGGCCTCGGTGATGTGGTGCTCGAAACGGACCACGTCCTCGAAGCCGAGGGCCTTCCGGAACTGGGCCGTTATCTCCAGGGTCTCGTTGTTCACCGAGTTCGAGAGGTTGAACCCGATGAGCGGGCTCGTCCCGTCCTCGCGCGAGAAGAGCTTGGCGCCGATGAGGGTCCACAGCGTGGCGTAGGGGTTGTCGTTGCCCATGAAGACGGAGATCTTGAACTCGTTGTCGATACCCAGCTTGTAGACGAGGTACCCGAGCAGGACCGTGCCTGGGTTGATGTTCAACACCTGGCGGACGCCGTAGTTGGTGTAGTAGTAGAGGAACTCGTCGAGCCAGAGGAGCGGGTGGTCGTTGGGCTGCCCCACGCCGCCGAAGTACCCCGTGATGGTCGCCGGTCCGCCCAGGTGGATGTTCGACCCGTCGGTGCCCTTGGTGTCCAGGGTCTCGACGTAGGAGGCGCCCATGACCTGCATGGCGGCCAGGTTGGCCAGGAGGTCGCCGCTATCGGCCTCCGATTCCTTCATCCGGCGCACCCGGATGTAACGCCCGGGCATCAGGTCCCTTTTGGCGATGGCCTGACGGGCCTCGGTGATGAGCCAGGGGAAGTACTGCAGGGCGCTTATCTCCAGGGTGACGGCGAAGTCGTCCTTGAAGGCCGTCTTGTCAGCCTTCGAACCTAGCACCCCGCGCCGGTACTCGGCCTCGCTGACGAAGGCGCCCTTGTCCCGCTGGGCGATGAGCCATTCCACGTCGGCCACGTAGGGTGAGCCCAGCTTCCGCAGGCGGGCCATGAGGTTCTCCAGCTTCCGGGCCTCGTTGGCCTTGGCGTTGATCTCCTCCGGGGTGCCGTACCTGGCCACCACGGCCAGGAGGTCGTCCACGACGCGGCTGTTCGGGCCGAGCAGGACCTCGTTGATGCCCTCAAGACGGCTCTCCGGGATGCGGAGCCTGGCGCGAAGGTCGGCGACCTTGACCATAGACGCAACCTCCCATCGTATTCCGGCGCCCTTGGCGGGGCGTGGGTTCCCTACTTCTCGCTCTTCAGCATCCTGGCCAGTTCCGCGTACTCCTCGTCCTTCATCCCGAAGTACCGCTCGGGCTCCGGGAAGACCTTGCCCTGCACCTCGGCCACGTACTGCCGCAGCCCGTCAGCGATGAGCTGGCCGGCGTTCCCGAACTGCTTGGCCATCTTGGGTGTGAACTTGGGGTAAAGGCCGAACATGTCGTGGAAGATGAGGAGCTGGCCGTGGGCCGCCGGGCCACAGCCGAGGCTGATGATGGGCACGCCCGAGCGCTCCGTGATGAGGGCGCACACCCGGTCGGGGATGAGTTCGAGCAAGGTGGCCACCACGCCGGCCTCCTCCAGCGCCGCCGCGTCGTCGACGATCTTCTTGGCCCGCGCCGCACTCTTGCCCTGGAGGCGGAACCCGCCCAGGCTGGCCGCGCTCTGCGGGGTGAGGCCGAGATGGCCCATGACCGGGATGCCGGCGGCGGATATGGCCCGGACGCGCGAGGCCATCTCCCGGCCGCCCTCGAGCTTGATGGCGTCGCACCCGGCCTCGGCCATGAAGCGGCCGGCGTTCCGGACGGCCGACTCGTCGGAGGCCTGGTAGGACATGTAGGGCATGTCCCCGACCAGCCAGGCGCTCGGCGTCCCGCGGCGCACGGCCTGGGCGTGGCGGATCATGTCCTCCATCGTCACGGGCAGGGTCGAGTCGAAGCCCAGGATGGTCATGCCCAGGCTGTCGCCGACCAGGACGATATCGATACCCGCCTGCTCCTGAAGGTAGGCCATCGGGTAGTCGTAGCAGGTGACCATGGTCAGGAGCGGTCCCGCGGCCATCCGTTCGTAGAGGACGGACAGAGTGACTTTCTTGCGCTCGCTCATCTGGTTGGACTCCTTTCGGACGTCGCCCGCCTAACCAAGTTCTAGGTGAGGTAGCCGGCTCCTGGCCCTTCGCGGCAACTCAGGAATCCTGCCCCGGGCGCCCCCGTCTTCATCATGGCCGCCGTGCGGCCTCAATACGATTGGGCGTATGTCCTTCCTTGTCGCCTTCCTGGTCGGCTTCGTGGCCGAGAGCATCGACGGCGCCCTGGGCATGGCCTACGGGCTCATCTCCACTACCGTTATGCTCAGCTTCGGTTACCCTCCGGCGGTGGCCAGCGCCACCGTTCACATGGCCGAAATCGTGACCGCGGGCGTGTCGGGCCTTTCGCACCGGCGGCTCGGCAACGTCAAGACGGCGATCGTCAGGGCGCTCCTCCTGCCGGGAGTGGTCGGCGGGCTCCTCGGGGTCTACGTCCTGACCTCCGTCCCCACGGCCTACCTCCGTCCGGTGGTCGCCGGCTACATCCTGGCCATGGGCCTGGTGGGCATCATCAGGGTTCTCCGGCAGGCCCCCGTCACGGAGGTCCGGTCGCGGCTTCCGGCGCTAGGGCTCGTCGGCGGGCTGTGCGACGCCATGGGGGGAGGAGGCTGGGGGCAGGTCGTGACTTCGACCCTCATAGCGCGGGGCAACCCTGTCCGCTACACCGTCGGCTCGGTGACGTTCACCGAGTTCTTCGTGGCCTTGGCCGAGTCGGGGGCCTTCCTCCTGACCATCGGCATCCAGGACTGGCGCATCGTCGGAGGCCTGATGCTGGGCGGGGCCCTGGCGGCGCCCCTGGCGGCCTGGACGGCGAGCCGGCTTCCGAACCGGCCGTTCGCCATCGCGGTCGGCGTCTTCGTGGTCGCCACGAGCGCCAACATCCTGCGGGAGTCGCTCCCCGCCCTACTACGACTTCTGTAGCGGCGTCTCTCCCTGCCACAGCCGCCGCATCTCCTCGC
>CALMHV010000216.1 GCA_937863905.1 uncultured Bacillota bacterium | reverse complement strand
GGCGGCCACCCTCGAGGCGGCCGTCCCGGCTGTCAGGGTCCGGGACCGGGGCGTCGTTCGGCGTAAGGACGCCGAAGGCCGCCAAGAACTCTCGCTGCTTGGCGAGCCGGAGGACGGGGTCGCTCGCCGGCACAAACGGGCGGCCGCGCCCGTCCAGGATGATGCCGGCGGCCCCTCCGCTGACTTGGCCGCGCCAGACCCGCCCCGGGCCGGCGCCGAAGTCCAGATGGCGAAAGCAAGGTTCAATGAGCAGAGTGGCTTGCTCTCCCGGGGCGAGCGGAAGCGAGCTGACCCTTCCGGGCACCAGGCGCCTCTGGGCGGACCGGCCGTTGGCTCCCTCGATGGTGACGACGGCCCACGGGTCGGTGTCGCCGCGCTTCCAGTCGAGCTTCGCCGCCAAGGGCGAGACGATGGTCGCCACGACCTCGGGTTGCCGCCCTTGCCGGCCATCGGGCGCCCGCCCTTGCCAGCCTTCGGGCGCCCACCCTTGCCGGCCGAGGGCTAGCTCGGCCCCGACGCCGGCCAGGTAGAGGCAGTCGGCATCGACGGCCAGGGTCGTCACCCCGGACGGAAGGAGTCCACCGGCCAGGCAAGCGGCGGCATGTCGGACGTCGCCGAGCCGGTCGAGACCGGCGCCGGCGCCAACGATGTACCGGCACAGGGAGGGGCTGGTGTAGCGGCGCACGGTCGCTTCCCAGCCGGCACAGAGGCGGATCAGGAGACCCTCGATAAGCGCCGCGCTCAGGCTGGCCTCGCCGAGGTTCCGCGGGGGCTCCCCCGGTCGCGCCAGGGCGTCCCCGACGAGGTTGGCGACCTCCGACAACTCCAGGCCCAGCGGCAGACTTGCGGCCAAAGACGCCCAGTCGGGGAGCCAGCCTTCGGCGGCCGTGTTGCCCGGCTTGAGGTGGGACTGGCCAAGAAGGTCGACGGTGCCTGTCCCGGTAAGGCTGGCGGAGGCCGCCTCGACGACGCCGTCCGACGGGACGAAAGCCGTCACCTCGTCGGGCTCGACGATGATGACGGCGACCTGACCCTCGGCGCCCCTCGAGCCGGGGTCCAGGAGGGCGGCTGAGGCCGCCACCGCCCCCAGGGCGGCGAAGGGGCTGCCGCCAAGGCCGGCCCGGGCGAGGTTCCCGCCAAGGTGCTCTCGCACGATCGAGGCCAGGAGGGCCTCCGTGGGTAGCCGGTTCCCCCGGCCGCCCACGATGGCGCTTTCCGTGGCGCGGAACCGGCAGGCCGCCAGGTTCTCAAGGGCCGGGTGGCCGTATCCGGCGGGGCCGTTGTAGACGACCTCGACCGGCCGCTCGGAGAATGTGGCCGCCTGGAACAGCCGGGTAAGGGTTTTCTGCTTGTCACCCGCGATGGACTGCGTGAGGACCAGGACGTCGGGCGACTGGCGGGCCAACTCGTGGGCGAAAAGGTCGACGGCGACGGCTTCCAGCGGCAGCGGCCCAGCCAGCCGGGCCCCGGTCGTCAGAAGGGCGAAAGCCGTGAGCTTGATGGCCGGCGCGCTGAGAGACGAACGGCCGTCGATGGTCACCCGGGGGGTGCCGGCGGAGCTGACGACCCAGACCGGCTGAGTCTGGCCGTCACCGCCGGCGCGGGCCGCGCCAGGGTCGAGGCCCAAGGCCTCCAGGGCGGGGCGGAGTTCTTCGCCCGTGGGCAGGCCTGCGGCGGTCGGCACCCTCACTCCAGGCGGCTCCGGGCGTCCGCGCCGGACCCTGAAGACAATGGCCGTCCTGGCTTCGGTCAAGAGGCCGAAGCCGTCCCTGGTCGCGCCGTCCCTGACCGCGGTCTCCTTACTGCTGCTCCGAATCAAACTGCACCCACCCCCCAAGGACGTGCTTGCGGCGGAGAAGGTAGATCCTTTGCCCCGAGAGCAGGGCGCTCGGCGTGCCGACCATGGTCAGGCAGAACGGATAGCTCGCCCCGAGCGCGGCGATGGCTACCGTCCAGAGGCAACTGGCGGTGAACGCGGTCACGACGGCCCCGAGGCCGAGGCCTTGAACATCGACCAGCAGCCGGTTGACGACAAGCCAGTAGGCTGGGGCCGCGAGAACCACGGCCAAGGCTAGAGCCACGGAGAGTTCGACCAGGAGTACCTGGAGCGTGGCCAGGCTGCTCATGCCGATGAGCTTGTAGGAGGCGGCCTCCCGCTTCCTCTCGACCATGGCCACGAGCAAGACCACGAGGACCGCCACGCCGACCAGGGCGAAACCGATGCCCGAGGCGGTCGACCGGGTCGCGTAGACCGACCGGGCCAAGGCCCGCATCTGGGTGTCGGGCGGCCCGATGCGGACCAGCCTGACGTCGGGGCCGTGGGTGGCCTGGATGAGCCGGGCGAGTTCCTCGCTGCCGCCGATGATGGCGAGGTTCACGACCGGCGGTTTCGACTCGTCGCGGGCCGAAAGGAGGAACTCGTAGAAAGGCCCGTGTCCGAGCGGCGTGTAGACGCCGCTGACCGTGAAGACCACGGTGGGCCCGCCGCCCTCCGGGGTCAGGTCGAGCCGGGAGCCCGGCGCGAGCCCGGCCTTCTTGGCCAGGGGGGCCGGGACGGCGACCTGGTCGGGACGGCTGGGGTAGCTCCCCACCAAGTCCACGGCCCAGGGCGTCGGCCGGCTGGCCTCGACGTACCGGCCGGTGGCCGCGTCTATCTCCGGGGCGGGGCGAACCACGGTCAGGCTTCCGCCGGGCCCAAGATACCGCTCGAAATAGGCCGCCTTGTAGGCGGAAAACTCGTAGGAGGGGCTCATCCAGACGAAAGTGCCGATGTAGTCGTGGAGGGGCTGGTCGGTACACCACTCCGGCCCGTACGGTTTGGCGAAGAAGGCCAGGGTGTTGAACGTGGCCGGCATGGCGGCCTCGGTGATGGTTCCGGCCGCGGCGTCGCCGAGGCTATTCAGCGTCAGGGAACTGGCCGACCTGGCCACGAGGGCCGAGGCCAGAAGGACCGCG
>CALMHV010000215.1 GCA_937863905.1 uncultured Bacillota bacterium | reverse complement strand
GCCCGGGTGACGGGCCTGCCCATCTTTGCCGCCGACCTGTCCTTCCCGGACATGGTCCACGGCAAGCTCGTCCTTTCTGAACACCCCCACGCCGAGGTCCTGGCTGTTGACGCCTCGGCGGCCTTGGCGTCCCCTGGCGTTCTGGCCGTCCTGACGGCGGCCGACGTCCCGGGGCGCAATGCCTTCGGGCTGCTCGTCCCGCACCAACCGGTGCTGGCCGGCGACCGGGTCCGCCATCTCGGCGACCCCGTCGCCGTGGTCTTCGCCGAGACAGAGCGGCAGGCCGAGACCGCTACGGCCGGGGTCAGGGTGACCTACCGGCCCCTGCCCGCCGTCTTCACGCCCGAGGCGGCCCTGGCCGACGGGGCGCCGCGCCTGCACGAAGAAGGCGGCGCCGGGCAGCCGCCCAACGTCATGCACCGGGTCGAGGTCCGCAAGGGCGACGTGGCCGAAGCCTTCCGGCGGGCCGAAGTTATCGTCGAGGATGTCTACACCACGCCCATGGTCGAGCACGCCTATCTCGAGCCGGAGGCGGCCGTGGCCGTGCCGGAGCCCGGCGGAGGCGTGACCGTCTGGACCGGCAGCCAGGGTTCGTACGCCTTCCGGCAGATGATCGCGGCCTCCCTGGCCTTGCCCGAGGAGAAGGTCCGGGTCATCTTCACCCCCACGGGCGGGGCCTTCGGCGGCAAGGAGGAGCCGACGGTCCAGATCCACTGCGCCCTCGGGGCCGTGCGCCTCGGTCGCCCGGTGAAGATGGTTCTGACCCGCGAGGAGTCCATCCGGATTTCGACCAAGCGCCACGCCGAGCGCATCCACATGCGTCACGGCGCCACCCGCGACGGGCGGCTGGTGGCCATGGAGGCGCGCATCGTGGCCGACACCGGCGCCTACGCGTCCCTCGGCCAACCGGTCGTCTTCCGCTCGGCGGTGGTCGCCGCGGGACCCTACGATATCCCCAACGTCAGTTCCATCGCCATCGGCGTCTACACCAACAACCCGGTGGCCGGGGCCTTCCGAGGTTTTGGCAGCACGCAGGTGGCCTTCGCCTCCGAGGTGCAGATGGACAAGCTGGCCCGTCGCCTCGGGCTCGATCCCATCGAGTTCCGGCGGCGCAACGCCCTGGCCGAAGGCAAGGAGACCATCACCGGGCAGGTCCTCGGGCCGGGCACGTCCTACCTGGAGACCCTCGAGGCGGTGGCGGGGAAGGTCGAGGAGCTGCGGGCGGAGGCGCGGGCGGCGGCGGGAACTGAGGCGCGGGCCGGGTCCCGCTCCGCGACCGCGCGCCCAGGCAAGAGACTCGGCGTCGGCGTCGCCTCGGCCTACAAGAACGTGGGCATCGGGGCCGGGAAGCGGGACGCGGCGGGGGCTGTGGTCGGGCTCACCGAGACCGGCCGGCTCCTGGTCCGGGTGGGGTCGGCCGACATCGGGCAGGGCTCGGACACGGTCATGGCCCAACTGGCCGCGGAGGTCACGGGGTTCGCGCTGGACCAGGTCGACGTCCTGTCCTCGGACACGGCCCTCTGCCCGGACGGCGAGGAGACCACCGCCTCGCGGCAGACCTACGTCACCGGCAACGCCGTGCTCGAAGCGGCGCGGGGCTTCCGGGAGAAGCTGGCGGCCTTCGTCGCCGAGACCTACGGGGCCCGACCGGGCGACGGCACGCCCCAGCCGGTGCCCCTGGCCGAGGTCGCGGCCCGGGCCCGGGCGGCCGGCCGGAGCATCGAGGCCGAGAGCTTCTACGTCGCCCCGACCACCTACGCCCTACGGGAGACGGCCGACAAGGCCCCCGGCGAGGACCCGAGCCTTTGGGACGTCCACTTCGCCTACTGCTACGGCACCCAGGCCGTGCTGGTGGCCGTGGATGAGGAGACCGGCGAGGTCGAGGTGCTGAAGGTGGTGGCCGCCCACGACGCCGGCCGGGTGATCAACCCGCAAGGGGTCAGGGGGCAGCTCGAGGGCGGCATCGTCATGGGTATCGGCTATGCCCTGTCGGAGGGGCTCGTCCTCGAGGACGGACGCATCGTCAACGACAACCTTTTGAAGTTGCGGGTCCCCGGGGTCGGCCTGACCCCGGAGATGGACCCGGTGATCATCGAGAAGCTCGATCCGGGCGGGCCCTTCGGGGCCAAGGGCATGGGCGAGCTGGCGATGAACCCGACGGCCCCGGCGATAATCAACGCCATCCGCGACGCGGTCGGGGTCTACGTCAACGACCTGCCGGCGGACAAGGGGCGCGTGGCGGAGGCCATCAGGCGGGCCGGCGGTAGCGGGTTGTAGGCTCGCGCGTTTGGCTGGAGCCGGGGATGGAGCAAGGGTGGAGGAGGGCTAGATCTTGCTCATCGTGGGGAACGGCAACCTGGTGACGCTTGGCGCGGACCCCCGGGTTATTGCCGGCGGTGCGGTGGCCGTGGAGGATGGGCTCATCGTCGAGGTCGGGGCAACCAGGGACCTCCAAGCCAAACACCAGAAGGCGGAGTTCCTCGACGCCGCCGGGGCGGTCATCATGCCCGGGCTCATCAACATCCACGCCCACGGCTACGGGGCCTTCGCCCGCGGGCTGGCCATCCCCGGTGAACCGCCGCGGACCTTCCTGCAGATCCTTCAGGGCCTGTGGTGGAAGCTCGACCGCGCCCTGACCCTTGAGGACGTTTACGTTTGCGCGGCCCTTGGGTTCATCGACGGCCTGAGGAACGGGACCACGTCCGTCTTCGACCATCACGCCAGCCCGAAGGCCATCGCCGGGAGCCTGGACGAAGAGGCCCGGGCGGCCGGCGAGGTCGGCGTGCGGGCCTGCCTCTGCTATGAGGTATCCGACCGCGACGGCCCCGGGCCGGCGGCCGAGGGCATCGAGGAGAACGTCCGGTTCATCCGGTCGCTCGGAGGCCGGCCCGGCCGGCTCGCCGGGTGCATGGGCCTACACGCCTCGCTGACCCTTTCCGACGCGACCCTCGCCCGGGCCGTGGCCGAAGCCGGGAAGCTCGGCGTCGGCTGCCACCTCCACGTCGCCGAGGGCCCGGAGGACGGCGCCGACAGCGTTTCCCGCTACGGAAAGAGCGTCGTCAAGCGACTGGCCGACCTCGGCGTCCTGGGCCCGCGGTCCATCGCCGCGCACTGTGTCCACGTGGACCAGGAGGACATCGACCTCCTGGCCCGCACGCGGACCATCGTGGCCCACAACGCCCAGTCGAACATGAGTAACGCGGTGGGCGTGGCCCCGGCCCTGGCGATGGTCGGGAAAGGGGTCCGCGTCGGCCTGGGCACCGATGGCTTCACGACGGACCTGTTCGAGGCCGCCGCCAGCACCAACATCGTCCACAAGCTGGCCGCCCGCGACCCGTCGGTCGGCTGGGAGGAGGGGCAGCGGATGGCCCTCGGCACCAACGCCGAGGTGGCCTCGGAGTTCTTCGGCGGGCGCCTGGGGGCCTTGGCCCCGGGCTACGGCGCCGACCTCATTGTCGTGGACTACGACCCGTACACGGCGATGAACGAGGGCAACTTCTGGGGGCACATGCTCTTCGGGATGCGCGGCGGGCAGGTGCG
>CALMHV010000214.1 GCA_937863905.1 uncultured Bacillota bacterium | reverse complement strand
GGTGCTCATGAGGAACTGCGTGACCGGGCCGAAGTGAGCGGTCTTGAGCATGAGGGATGGTTCCGGGTCCGCTTGAAGGGTCCTTCCTGCTCGCCTAGCGGGCGGCCTTCAGGAAGCGCGCCACCCTGAGGGTGACCCAGGCGTTGGGTTCACCTCGCCGGGTCGGTGGCAGCGGCGGGCGGTAGGGGTGGCCGTCGGCGGCCCAGAGACCGTCGGGGCGGCGTTTCTGGAGGCAGAGTTCGACGCCCTCGCGGACGCGCGGTGTGAGACCGACGATGGTGACCAGGTGGCGACCCGTGTCGGCCAGGTCCATCGGGAAGGAGGGGTGGGCCAGCCTGGCCCAGGTGTTCCCGACGTGGAAGCCCCGCGGGTCCCGGAGGTAGAGCCGCTCCGCGAAGAGGGCGGCCGAGCGGGTGGCGGGGTGGCCGCGGAGGAGGGCGGGCGCGGCGTCGGCCAGGGCCAGAAAGCAACACGTCATTCCGAGACAGCCCTTCTCGCTCACGTAGCCGCGCGGCATGGCCTTGTCCCCGCACGACCAGCTCCCGTCCTGGCGCTGGATGGAGAGGAGATACTGGATGGCCTTGGCGACCCGCGCGTCGCCGCCGAACCCCAAGCCGGCCAAGTAGGCGGCGGCTCGGGCGGTGACGCACGGCACGGGCGCGAGGGTGGAGGGCCTGCCCCCCTCGACCCGGCGATGCTGGTAGAACTCTCCGTTGGCGGCCTGGAAGGCGAAGGCGAAGTCGGCCGCTCGCTCTATCTCCGGGAAGGACCGGTCGAGGCCGAACTCGGCCAGGACCGCCAAAGTGTGCAGCGTGGACCGGTGCTTGGGGGCGTAGAAAGAGGGGCCGGCCCAGCCGCCGTCCCGCCGCTGGGCCGAGAGGAGGACGGCGACCTCGGGGTCGGCGCGAAGGCCCTCCTGGATGGTCCCACCGGGCGGGCGATTGCCGTCGCCCAGCCGGAGCCGGGCGGCGTGACGCACGGCGGACCGGCCGTGCGCCAGCAGCCAGTTCTGCGCTTTCTCCGTGGTCTCCGCCTGGGCCGTGGCCTTTCTCCCTCCCCGCGGTTCCTGGAAGTGGGTTTTCGCGGAGACGGGGAAAGTCCCTGTCGCGGACTACGGGGCAGCAGGACACGAAGGCGGCCGGAGTCCCGCGGCGAAACAAAGCCACCGTCGACCGTACCGGAGGTGC
>CALMHV010000213.1 GCA_937863905.1 uncultured Bacillota bacterium | reverse complement strand
GGGCCCTGACGGCGTCCCGCGCAGGCCCAACCGTCAGAGCCGATTAACCCTGCCGGTTCGCCTTACGCGCCGGCAAGGAAGACTGGCTACTCGTAGATCTTCTCACCCTCGGCCTCGGCGTTCTCCGCGTCGGCCTCGATGTCGCGGACCGGGACCGGCCCTGGGGCGGCGCCTGCCTCCGACCGGCCGGTGGTCCCAGCCGCCGCCTTGCCCGCCGCCGCCCACTCGGCTTCCTTCTCCAGAAACCACTCGTGCTGGATGATGAGGTCCATGATCTCGTTGGTGCCGGTCCAGATCATGATGAGGCGGGTATCGCGGAGCAGGCGCTCCACGGGATAGACGTTGGTGTAGCCGATGCCCCCGAGGACCTGCATGGCATGGTTGACCACGGTCCAGGCCGTCTCGGTGCAGAACTTCTTGGCCTCCGACACCAGCCGCCGGACGAAGCGCGGGTCGGCCCCGCTGTCGTCGGCCACGGCCGTGCTCCAGAGGAGGGCGTGGGCGGCGTCGATGAGGGTCAGGCTGTCGGCGAGCTTGAAGCTCACGGCCTCATACTCCCGGATGGCCTGGCCGAAGGCTTTGCGGCGGGTGGCGTAACGGGTGGCCACATCCAGAGCCGCCTTGGCCATGCCCACGGCCCCGGAGGCGCTGGTCATCCGCTCGGGGACCATCATGCGGTAGAAGACCTCCGCCGCGCCGTTCAGTTTGCCGACCAGGTTCTCGGCCGGGACGCGGGCGTTGCGGAAGACGAGCCGGCCGGTGCCGCCGCCCCTGGTCCCCATCAGCCCGTAGACGTGGGCCACTTCCACCCCGGGTCCCCGGTCGACGAGGAAGGCGCTGATGCCCTTGTGGGGCGGGGCGTCGGGGTCGGTGCGGGCGTAGACCAGGAAATAGTCGGCGCCCTCGGCCCCGACGACGAAGCGCTTCTGCCCGTTGAGAATGAAGGTGTCGCCCTCGCGCCGGGCCTCGGTCGCGGTGCCGAAGAAGTCGGACCCGCCGCGCGGCTCGGTGAGGGCCTCGGCCGTGGTCAGCTGGCCCTGGAGAGTGGGGAGGAGGTAGCGGCGCTTCTGGTCCTCGGTGCCGAAGCGGTGGATGGCTTCCCCGATGATGCTGGGGAGGGAGTAAAGGCAGCCGAGGGAGGTGCCGAGGATGCCGACCTCCTCGATGGCCAGGATCTCGGAGGTCCAGCCGAGGCCGCGCCCGCCGTATTCCTTCGGGAAGCGCAGGCCGAGCAGGTGCCGGGCCGCGGCTTTCTCCACGTACTCGCGCGGGTAGCGGACCTTGTCGGCGTCCATGTCGAGAAGGAGCTGGCGCGGGACGTCTTCCCGGACGAAGGCCCGGACCTCGTCACGCAGGGCCTTCTGTTCGGCGGTCAGGAGATGGTCATGCACGGTCGCCGCCTCCTTTGCCGTTCTCGTCCATCGGTTCGACGGGCAGGTCGAGGGACTCCGGACCGGCCTTGCCCTCAAGGAACCGGAGGAGCCGGTCGCGGTAGTCGAGGAGTTCCTGCCGGTGGATCTGGAGCTCGCGGATCATCTCGTCTATCTCGGCCACGCGCCGCTCGCCGACCTCCAGGGTGCGGCGGATCTGTTCCTTGCGCGTCGGGTCGGTATCGTAAAGGTCGAGGAGTTCCTTCATGTCCTTGAGGGAGAAGCCGAAGCGCCGGCCGCGCAGGACGAGTTTGAGGCGGGCCTTGTCGCGGCGGGTGTAGAGGCGCTGGCCGTCGCCGCCGACGCGCTGGGGGGAGAGGAGACCGAACTCCTCGTAGTAGCGGAGGGTGCGGGGCGTGACCCCGAACTCGGCGGCGAGCTCGGAGATGGTCGAAAGACCGTTCCGGCCTTCGGCCATGGGCGCTCCTCCCGTCTGGTCCTCCCTCCCATATGCTA
>CALMHV010000212.1 GCA_937863905.1 uncultured Bacillota bacterium | reverse complement strand
GGGGCCAACTCCGCCCGCTCCGCCACGCGAAGGCAGCGGGCGAGGTCGCCGACCTGGGACGGCTTGTGGGCGTCGCTCGAGAAAACGAAATCCACGCCCTCGCGGGCGGCGGCCCGGACGTAGGCCTCGTCGGTCTGGTGGTGGCGCGAGGAAATCTCCATCCGGGTCCCCCGGGCGGCGCAGGCCCGGGCGAGTTCCGGCGTGTCCACCGGGAGGTGGAGCCCCGGGTGGGTGACGATGTCGATGCGGTAGCGGCGCACGGCTTCCGTCAGGGCCTTGGTGTTGGTCGCGCGGGCCCTGGCCCGGACGCGCCGGAACAGGCGCAAAGGCCGCAGGTTCGGCAGGACCAGCCGGGCGGCCCCGGGCAGGCCCCTCGGGTCCGCGGGCCAGATGAGGAGGTGGAGACCGGCGAGGACCAGGTCGAGCCCGGAGAGGACCGCCGGCGGGAGGTCCAGGTCGCCGGCGGGGTTCATGACGTTGCACTCCGCACCCACCAGCACCCTCACTCCGGTCGCCTTCTCGGCGGCCCGGGCCTCCACCCGAATCTGCTCGTAGGTGGCGGCCGAATCGACCGCGACCCAGGGGATGGTCTGGGGGCCGTGCTCGGTGATGCCGACCGTCTCCAGACCACGCGAGGCCGCCACGGTGGCGTTGGCTAGGACCGTCCCCGTGCCGTGGCTGTGGACGGTATGGGTGTGGAGGTCGGCGACCACACGCCAGTCTTGCCAGGGGGAAGCGGCCACGCCGTCGATCTCCTTCCGGGAGGGAGAGCCCCAAGTCTCGCTCCCGGAATTCTATCATCCCCCGGTGGCCCCGTCCTCGTCGGCCGCCAGGCCGCCCGCGCCGGTGGCCACCCGTATCCCCGCCGCCATCTCCCGGTCCACGGCGATGGTCGTCCGCCCGACGTTGAAGACGTACGTGGGGAACCTCTGGATGAGGGTGACCGTCGCGCCGGGGACGAGGCCGAGGGCGAAGAGCCGCCTGTAGCCGGCCTGGTCCGGGGCCTCGACGGCCACGACCTCCCCGCTCCGGCCGACCGGCAGGTCGGCCAGTGAAGTGACCGTCCGGCC
>CALMHV010000211.1 GCA_937863905.1 uncultured Bacillota bacterium | reverse complement strand
CCGGCGGACTACTCCCGCACCGTCACCCACGTGTTGTACGGCGGGACGAGAAGACGCGGGGCGCCCGGACGAGCCTTGAGACCGGCCGCCAGACGGGCGGTGTCAAACGGCGTCAGGAACACGGGATGGTCGTAGTGAACAGGGATGAGGACGGCCGCCCGGAGGACCTCGGTCGCCTGGGCGGCAAGGGTGTCCTCGTCGAAGTACGGGCCGGTGGGGCGTCTGGTCGCCGGGTCGAGGAGCATGCCGCCGCAAGAGACGATGGCCACGTCGAACGGTCCGGGAGCCAATCCGCCGGGCTCCGTGTCGCCCGAGACGTAGACGCGCCAGGCGGTGTCCGGCCCGTCGCCCGCCTCGCGTTCGCCGGCCGGGGCCGGCTCGAAGACCAGCCCGAGCATCGGTCCCCCGCAGGGCATGGCCCCGAAGCGGTCCGGGCGTCCCGCCAGCTTGGCCGCGACGGCTTCGCCCTCGTCCCCCGTGAACCAATGCGGGCCGGGGACGGCCCGCACGCACGGCCCACCGGCGCCCCGGCCGGCGGGGGAGAGTCTGGTCCAGCCACCCGGGGTGAGGTGAAGGAGCCGCGCCGGCGCCAGCCCGAGCACCTGCCGGCAGGTCCGCGTGACCTCGGAACTCCCGGCCACGCGCAGTTCGGGGAAGGCGGCCGCCAGCCGAGCTACGGTGGGAAGGTCGAAATGGTCGAAGTGACCGTGGGTGATGAAAAGGTAGCTGGGTTGGTGCCTTGAGCGGTAGTCCTCGAAGGTCGGGGCCCCGGGATTGGCGCACTTCTCGTCGAACCAAGCCGGATAGTCCCCGGGTCGGGAGAAGGCCGGGTCGACGAGCACCTCCAGACCGGCGAGCCTCAGGCTGAGCGATGCCCCGCCGTGCCAGGCGAACTCGACGGCAGGCGGATAGCCTCCGGTCAAGAGATCACGCCCTTCGCCGCGATGAGCCCAAACCTTGAGTTCAGACCTTGAGTCGAGACATAGTTCCCGCGTCCGCCGAGGTCTCCTTCGACCTTGGACACCTGCTATAATGATTGGCGCAATCGAGGGAGGCAGGGGCGTTGACGGCTGAAGTCGAGGTGAGGCCGGCGCATCTCCGGGCTCTCCTTTGCCTGTCCGAGGCGAGACACCTCTCCGGCTACTTCCGGCAAGCCCGGGGAGTGGACTACCTCTGGCCCGGCTTCGATTTCAGCGGGGTTCCGGTCTGCATCTATCAGGGCGGCGTCGACGCGTTGCTGGTGCAGCACCCCGACCCGCCGGGCGAGTTCCAGGGGGTCGAACTGCCCATCCCGGGCCTTGAGAATGTTGCGGTATCCTACGCTCGCGGGCCTCTGCCGTACCTGCCGGCCGTCGGGTCCGTGGCCATCGGCGGCCACCTGACCGCGACTCTGCCGCTCCCGGTGTTCTCCCCCGAGGCGGTCCCGGAGGGACTCGTCGCCGCGCTCATCCACGAAGCGTTCCATGCCTTCTCGGCCTCCCGCCGGCGGCGGGCCCCGGACCTGTCGATGCTCTCCCGTTACCCGGAACTCTCGGCCACCAACAACGCGCTCGGCAATCTTGAGGGGCTTATCCTGCACGACATCCTGCTGGAAAGCTTGGTCGGCGCTCCGCCGGCGGCGGTCGCCGCGACGGCCGCCTCGTCCGGCGCCGCCTACCACTTCTGCCTGGTGAGGCGGGAGCGGAGGGGCCCGCTCGACGAGGCGGTCGTCCAGTACGAGCAGGACCTCGAGGCCGACGAGGGGCGGGCGAGGTACGTGCAGACGAGGAGCCTCCTCGGCGCGCTTCCGGGCTGTCCCGCCGCGAACGCGCCCCCGTACTTGCCGGGTCCGGCCTTCCAAGCCTTGTCCGGGCGGGAGGCGTACGACAGAGCGCCGGAGCTCATCACCGAGCGGATTGCCAAGCTGCGCCGCATCAATGTGAACGCTGCCGGGGCGGCGTGGTGGCGTTCTTTCCACACCGGGATGGCCCTCGCGCTCTTCGCCGATTACCTCGACCCGGACTGGAAGCGCCGCGTCGACGCCGGGCAGTCGCTGGACGCCGTCATCGAGCGCGGCCTCGTGTACGATGGCGGCTCGGTCGACGAAAGGGAACTCGAGCTGGTCAAGACCAGATACGGCTATGACGAGCGTCTGTCGGCCGAGCGCGGGTTCAGCCGTCAGGAGAAGCGCCGCAAGGAAGGGCTGGTGGCGACCCTTCTCGCCGGCTCCGGCCAGCGGGTTACCTTCGACGTAAGTTCGCTCATGGCCGAGGAGGAGGGGGAGGCGTCGAGCCGATTCTCGCTGGTTTGGGACCCGGCCGCCGTGGAAATCATCACGCAGAATGTCCGCATCCACAAGCGCGGCCTGCGCTTTATCGGCTCCGGGACCGACCTGGCGTTTTCCGGCGTGCCGGTGGTCGAGGACCTGAAGAACCGGCTCTTCCACGTGAGCGTGAGAGCCGAGCGGCTCGGCGTCGAGGGTGACGGGCGGGCGCAGGCCATCTTCAGGCCCGCGGAGTTCGCTGAGGGTCTGGAGGTCAGCCTGCCGGGCGTCGTGGCCCGGGCCACGAGCGGTTTCGTCCAGAACACCGGTGGAACGCTGTACATAAAAATCACGCGCTGACCGCCGATCATGGTCAAAGACGCGTGATGAAGCCTTTCAAAGTAGATGGTCGGAGTGGGCGGATTTGAACCGCCGACCTCCTGGTCCCGAACCAGGCGCTCTAACCAAGCTGAGCCACACCCCGACCAAACCGTCGCCGGTCTTCTCTATCTTAAGTGTCGACTTTGGCGGTGTCAACCGAGCGCGGCGAACGATGGGGCAAGGAATGCGGCATCGACGTCGCGAAGCGAAACAAGAGCTACGAGCCCCGGCGACAACATCGCCAGGCCATCTGGGAGGTCGCGACGTGACGACGGCATCGTTCCCCAATCGCGGTCAAGAGGCGGACACGGCCGAAGTGATAGCGCGCAAGCAGCGGTACCTCTTCCCCAATGTCGCGACCCTGTACGCGGAACCGCTGGTTCTTGAACGCGGCCAGGGCCGGACGGTCTGGGACAGCGAAGGGCGCGAGTACCTCGATTTCTATGGCGGGATCCTGACGACCAGCCTGGCCCACAGCCATCCCCATGTCGTGGAGATGATGACGGAGCAGATCGGGAAGCTCATGCACACCTCGACCCTCTACCTGAACCGGCCGATGGTGGACCTCGCCGAGCGGCTCGCCCGCCTCTCGCCCGGCGGCGACTGGAAGAGCTTCTTCACCAACAGCGGGACCGAGGCCAACGAGACGGCCATCCTGCTCGCCCGCGTGGCGACCGGCAACCAGGAAGTCATCGCTCTCCGGCACAGCTACCACGGCCGGTCGGTCGTGGGCATGTCCCTCACCGGCAACGCCGCCTGGCGGCACGCGGGCAGCGAGTTCTCCGGCATCCGGCACGCCCACAACGCCTACTGCTACCGGTGCGCTTTCGGGGCTACGTATCCGGCTTGTGATCTGCGCTGTGCTCGCGACCTCGCCGAGCTTATCCGGACCGAAACGACCGGGCGCGTGGCGGCGCTCATCGCCGAACCCATCCAGGGTGTCGGCGGCTTCATCACCCCGCCCCCCGGCTATTTCGAAATCCTCGCCGAGACGGTCCGCCAGGCCGGCGGCCTCTTCATTTCCGATGAGGTCCAGACGGGCTTCGGCCGGACGGGTCGGTTGTTTGGCTGGGAGCACTGGAGCGCGCGGCCCGACGTGATGACTTTCGCCAAGGGCCTGGCGAACGGAGCGGCCGTCGGCGCGACCCTCGCCGACCCCAAGGTCGCCGACCGCTTCACCGGCGCCTCCATTTCGACCTTCGGCGGCAACCCGGTCAGCATGGTCGCCGCTATCGCCACCCTCGACGTCATCGAGGGCGAGGCTATCCCGGCCAGGGTCGGCCGGCTGGGGAAGCGGGCCTTCGAGGGCCTCCAGGCGATGCAGGAGAAGCATCCGGGAACCATCGGCGACGTGCGCGGCAAGGGTCTCATGATCGGCATCGAGCTCGTCGCCGACGGCAAGGCCCCCGCTCCGCACAAGCTGGCGAGGATGCTCGAGTTGACCCGCGAGGCCGGCCTGCTCATCGGAAAGGGCGGCCTCTACGGCAACGTCATTCGCCTGACCCCGCCGATGACGATCACGGAGAGCGAACTCGACACGGGCCTGGAGACCCTGGCCGGGTGCTTCGACCGTTTGGAAGGAGGGCGCTGACCGTGGCGACCGGCCGGAAGCGCGCGACCGCGGCCAAGGGCTTGACCGAGGTGAAGCGCCTCAAGTACGGCGTGGCCGGCGAGTGGAAGGACACGGCCAGCGGCCAGTACATGCCCATCACCGACTCAAGCACCGGCCGCGTCATCGCCGAGGCGCCCTGCTGCACGGCGGCGGAGGTCGAGGGGGCGGTGCGGGCCGCCAGCGACGCCTTCCCCGGCTGGTCCGAGACGCCGGTCACGCAGCGGGCCCAACTCATGTTCGCCTTCAAGGCCAAGCTCGACGGGCACCTGGACGAGCTGGCCCGGATGGTCTCGACCGAGCTCGGCAAGAACCCGGCCGAAGCCCGGGGTGACGTCATCAAGGCCATCGAAGGCGTCGAACTGGCCACGGCCGCGCCCATCACGATGCAGGGCGATTCCTTGATGAACGTCTCGCCGGGGTTCGACACGGTCATGTACCGCGAGCCCCTCGGCGTGTTCGTGGGTATCGCGCCCTTCAACTTCCCGGCGATGATCCCGTTCGGTTGGATGCTCCCCCTGGCCATCACCACGGGGAACACCCTCGTGCTCAAGGCGGCCAGCCAGACGCCGATGACGTCCATGCGCCTTCTGGAACTGCTCTATGAGTCCGGCTTGCCAAAGGGCGTCGTGAACCTGGTGACCTGCCGCCGGGCCGAGGCCGAACTCCTGCTCAAGCACCCCGAGGTGAAGGGCATCACCTACGTCGGGTCGCTCTCGGTGGGGCGGCACGTCTACCAGACGGCGGCCGCCCACGGCAAACGCGTCCAGGCCCTGTGCGAGGCCAAGAACCACGCCCTCGTCCTCCGGGACGCCAGCCTCGAGAACGCGGCGCGGGTCATCATCAACTCCACCTTTGGCTGCGCCGGGATGCGCTGCATGGCTCTCCCGGTCGTCTGCGTCGAAGAGGTCGTGGCCGACGAGTTCGTCGCGTACCTGGCGCGCTTTGCCCGGGAACTCAAGGTGGGCTGCGCCTACGACCCAGCGACCGAACTCGGCCCGGTCGTCTCGGCCGAGCACCGGGAGGCCGTCGAGGCCTGGGTGACCAAGGGCGTCGAGGAAGGGGCCGAAGTGGTCCTCGATGGCCGAGGCCTGGTCGTGCCCGGCTTCGAGGGCGGGCACTTCGTCGGCCCGACCATCCTCGACCGCGTCAGGCCAGGTATGAGCGTGGGGGACAAGGAAATCTTCGGCCCCGTCACGTGCATCAAGCGCGTGCGCGATTTCGAGGAAGGCCTGGCCATCATGAACGCCAGCGAGTTTGCCAACGGTTCCTGTATCTTCACCGAGAGCGGGTACGAGGCCAGGGAGTTCGTGCGGCGAACCCATGGCGGCATGGTCGGCGTGAACGTCGGCATCCCGGTCCCCATCTCGGTGTTCCCGTTCGCCGGGCACAAGAAGTCCTTTCTGGGCGACCTGCACGTCCTCGGCCGTGACGGCGTGGCCTTCTACACCGAGGCCAAGTCGGTCACGACGCGCTGGTTCGGGCCTGGGGCCGAAGCCAAGAAGGTCGGGACCTGGGAAGGCATCCTGACGAGGACCTGAGGCCGCCGGGCCGCCCTCCGGCGGCGGGTGACGCTCCTGGCCGAGGAGGCCTGTTCGTTGACACGTCCGCGCGGCGGAGGCTATAATCGCGCCGTGACGTAGCTGCCCTTCTCGTCGTCGCTTTCCCCAAGAGGCCGCACGGCGAGTCCGCTAGTGAGAGGGGACAAGGAGCCTTGCTCGGTATCGAGCCCATGTATCTGCAGGCCGGCGGGTTCATTCTGGCCGCGCTCATCCTCGGCATCGTCTTCCGGGTCCGGCGCATGTACGCGTTCGAGTTCATCCTGGTCTTCGCTGTCGTCTGCGGGGCGGCGTTCTTCTTCACCACCCAGGTGCCTCTCCTGTCGAAAATCAGACTGGACCAGGCCCTCAAGGGCGGGACGCAACTGACCCTACAGGCGGTTTCCACCGACCAGGCGCCGGTCACCAGGGACCGTCTGGAAGACTCTATCAGCGTCATCCGCGAGCGCGTCGACAAGCTCGGCGTCTCCGAGGCTCAGATCTACGGCGTTCCGACCAAGAACCGGATCGAGGTCTCGCTCTCCAATGTCACCCGCGCCGAGGCCATGGACATCGTCCGGATCGCCTATCTCACCTTCCAGGACGCCGAAAAGAACCTCATCGTCACGGGAAGCGACCTCATCAAGGCTCAGGAAGCGCTGGAGCAAGACGGCGTTACCGCCTACATCCACCTGGAACTCACGGCTGAGGCGAAGAAGCGATTTGCCGAGGCCACGACGCGTATCTACGGCGGTCAGTCGGCATCCCGCCAGATTTACATCTACCTCGACAAGGACCTGGTTTCCGCGCCTACGGTGCAGGCGGCGAACATCGAGGACCCGATTATCCAGGGCTATCAGAGCCTGGGCGAGGCCCACCGTCTGGCGACCATCCTGAACATCGGCGCCCTGCCGCTGCAACTCAACGTGGTCCAGGCCAACGAGACCTCCGCGAGCCTGGGGGCCGACTCGCTGCGCCGGTCGCAGGTCGCGGCCTTGATCGGCATCGCCGCCGTGGCGGCGTTCATGCTCCTCTTCTACCGGGGGGCCGGGGTCATCGCCAACTTCGCCCTCATCGTCTACGCCATCCTGGTCGTCGGGGCTCTCGTGTCCTTGAAGGCCACCTTGACCCTCCCCGGCGTGGCCGGCCTCGTCATCGGTGTCGGCATGGCCGTGGACGCGAACGTCCTCATTTTCGAGAGGATAAAGGACCACCTTAGAATGGGAAGGACGCTGCGGGCCGCTCTGGACAGCGGCTTTACCTCGGCCATGCGGACCATCGTGGACGCGAACGTGACGACCCTCGTCGCGGTCGTCGTTCTCTTCTACCTCGGCACTGGCCCGGTGAAGGGTTTCGCCGTCACGCTCGGCACCAGCATCGTCATCAGCATGTTGACCGCCGTGGTCTTCAGCCAGTACGTCCTGCGCCTGGTCATCAACTCCGGCCTGATCCGCAAGGCTTCGGTGCTGTTCGGCGAGAAGGAGGCGAATCTCAGTGGCCCGCGGTAGGAAGCGGAAGCAGCAGAGGAAGCCGGCCAGCCAGCTTCGCCAGGCGCCCCAGGGCAAGCCTCCCATTGGCGCCAGGGCTAAGACCCTAGCCGCGGAGAGAATCCCGGCCGCTCCGGAGGTCTCGGACATCCCGTGGACGGCGGAGAAGCCGCAGCCGGTCCGCCGGGCGTTCGGCGTCTTCCGCGTGGGCAAGATCAACTTCATCGGAAGCCAGAAGATTTTCGTCTATCTGTCCGGGGCTTTGCTGCTTCTGAGCGTCCTGAGCCTCGTGTTCCGGGGTCTGAACTACGGCATCGACTTCACCGGGGGCAACAAGTACACGTTCAAGTTCAGTCAGACCATCGTGGAGTCGGTGCTGCGTCAAGACCTTGAGGGGCTCGGCGTGGCGGGTTCGCTCATCACCGTCTTCTCGGAGCGTCCGAACGAAGCCTCGGTCCGGACGCCGTATCTCGATGCCGCGGGCGAGGCCAGGGTGCTGACCGAACTCAAGGCGAAGTACCCGGGGCTAGAGGTGACCGACCCGGAGACGGTGGAGCCGACAATCGGCGGGGAGTTGCTGCGCAACGCCCTCATCGCCACCCTCCTGGGCTGCCTCGGCATCCTGATCTACGTGGCCATCCGCTTCGAGTACCGGTTCGCCACGGCCGGCGTCCTGGCCCTTGTCCACGACAGCTTGATAACCGTCGGCGTGTTCTCGGTGCTGCAACTTGAGGTGAACTCGGCCTTCGTGGCCGCCATCCTGACCATCATCGGGTACTCGATCAACGACACGATCGTCGTCTTCGACCGCATCCGGGACAACCTCAAGCGCCGCGGCAAGGAGGGCCTGGACGGCCTGGCCAACCGGTCCATCAACGAGACGTTCGTCCGCTCGATCAACACGTCGATGACGGCCTTCCTGGCCATCACGGCCATCTTCCTCTTCGGCGGGGCCACGACCCGCGATTTCTCGCTGGCCCTGATGGTCGGTATCCTCGTCGGAACGTACTCGTCCATCTGCGTCGCCACGCCCATCTGGCTGGCGTGGCGGAAGCACGACGAGAGGCTCCGGGCGGCGGGCGGCAGCAAGGCTCTCACGCCCAGGACCAACCGCGGGTAGCCCTGCGGGCCGACCGGAGAAGAAGCCCCTGCTCGGGGCGGGATATGGCTCCGAGCAGGGGTTTTTCGATTTTCTACCAGGGTTTCCGCGCCGTCTTCCGGGCAAGACTACCTCCCGCCTGAAAGGGGGAGGAGTCGCCTGTCCGGACGGTCCGACCCGATTCGCCACCCGGGCAACCAGGCCCTGTTCAGGGCGATGGACCTCTCCGTCCTCGCGACCCTTGTGGGGCTGCCTCTCCACGTCCACGCCGAGGGTCTCCGCGGCACGGGCAAGACAACCATCATGCGTTCGGTCCGGCAGCGGCTGCCGCTCATCCAGCGCGTGAAGGGCTGTGTCTTCAACTGCTTGCCCTGGGCGCCGCACTGCCCGCGACACCGGGGCTTGCGGCCGGACGAGGTGCGGGCCATCGGTCTGGAGTGGATTCCGATGCCCTTTCGAGAGATCTCTCACTCCGCTAAGGTCGGGACGGTGGCGGGAAGCCTCGACCTAGGCCGCATCACCGACCGGGACCACCCCGAGGCGGCCATGCTGCCGGGGACCCTGTCGCAGGCCAACCGGGGCATCATCTTCGTCGATGAGATCAACCGTCTGGCCGACACGGCCCCCGAACTGGCCGACATCTTGCTGGACGTCATGGGCACCAAGCCAGGCCGGCTACAGGTCGAGGAGACCGGGCTGCCCTCCGTGGACTTGCCCATCAGCGTCTCGGTGTGGGCGGCCTCCAATCCCGACGAGGACCCCGGTCCGCTCGAGGACATAAGAAAGCAGCTCTCCGACCGTTTCGACTTTGTCATCGCCATGGAGCGACCGATGGCCGTGGCCACCGTCCGCGACATCCTCCGGTCTTCGCGGGACGGCCTGCTCTCCCGGGCCGTCTCGCCTGAGCTTTCGGCCGAGCTGGGCGTGCCGGTGCTCGA
>CALMHV010000210.1 GCA_937863905.1 uncultured Bacillota bacterium | reverse complement strand
GGGCGCCGGAAGGGGCGCCCCAAGGACAACCTGCGCATCAGGCGGTATGTCTATTGGCGGTATTTCCTGACCATAGATGCATTGTCCTGTTAGTGGCAGGGGTAATCCGGCCGCGCCAGTGATGGAAAAGCTGTGCCGGTTAGCCAATCGGCAAAGGGGATGACCGCCCCGGCGTCCTCGGGCCGGCTACGCCTCGCCGTCGGCGCCCCAGTGGGCCTCCTCGCCGAGGAGGAGGACCTTGGCCGTCAGGAGGAGGATGCGAAGATCCAGGAGGAGGGAGTAGCGTTTCGCGTAGAGCAGGTCGTAGCGCAGCTTCTCGTGGGCCGGCATGTCGTACCGGCCGGCCAGTTGGGCCAGGCCCGTGAGGCCCGGCTTAAGGAGTTGCCGCTGCTCGTAGTACGGAACGGCCTTGGCGAACTCGCGCGCGAACTCCGGGCGCTCGGGGCGGGGTCCGACGACGGACATCGACCCGGCCAGCACGTTGAGCATCTGGGGGAGTTCATCCAGGCGGTACCGCCGGAGGAAGCGGCCCACGGGGGTCACTCTCGGGTCGTCCCGTTGGGACAACACTGGGCCGGTGGCGGCCTCGGCGTCATGACGCATGGTGCGAAACTTCCAGAGGGCGTAAGGCCGTCCCCGGGCGCCGACGCGCGTCTGGCGATAGAAGACCGGCCCGGGTGACGACAGGAGCACGGCCAGGGCCAGGAAAGGGTAGAAGGGCAGCGTTAGAGCGAGGCCCGCGAGGGCGCCGGCGATGTCCGCGGCCCGTTTGACCCAGGCCAGGCGCGGCGGGATGCCGGCCGGCCCCACCTGCAGGACCAGCGTGTTGTCGATCTGGTCCATCCGCGTGTCGAGAACAAGAAGGTCCCGGTAGCCCGGAACGAGGAGGACCCGAGTCGGCGTCACGGAGGCCGCGGCGATGACCCGGGCCTTGTCATCGGGCGGTGTCGAGGGAGTAATGAGGATGAGGTCCGGGCAGGTCTCCTTTCCGCCCAGCAGCGAGGGCAGCGCGTCCATGGAGAAAGTGGGAATGGGTCCGGTTCTCCCGGCAACGGTCGCCCCGACCCCGACGGCAACCTCCCCCGCCGCGGCGACATCTCCCCACCAGAGCAGCTGGTCCTTGGCCTCCGGCCCGGCGACGACGGCCGTCACCTCGAAAGCCGGCCGGCCACGCCCGCCGTCGATCTTGCCCACGTATTCCAGGGCCTCCGACAGCGGACCGACGACGATCGTCCGCTCGAGGCCCCAGACGCGGCGGGCCGCCCGCCAGACCAGGCTCCGCCAGACTAGCAGCAGGACCAGGTCCAGAACCCAGGCCAGAGCAAGGACGGTCCGGGGTAGGGCGAGGGCGCGCACCAGGAAGCTGAGGCCCGTGCCGGCCCCGACGAAAAGGGCCAGAGCCACGATAAGACCTGACGCCGTGCTCCTCCAGGATTGGGGCCGGAGGTCGTAGAGCCCGTAGACCAGGAAGAAGACGATGGCTATCACCGTGAGCCCGGGCGCCACGGCCAGGTAGGCCGGAAAGTTCTCCTCCGGGAACCCGCCGAAGCGCAGGATGAACGCGCCGAGGAACCCGAGGTGGAGGAGGACGATGTCCCCGGCGGCCACGCCGAGGGTGAAGAGGCCCACCCACCTCCTAGACATGCCGACTCCTCCGTTCGAGCGCCGCCGCGTAGGCCTGGCAGGTACCGTCGAGCATGGCCGAGAGCGGGTAGTCCTTGGCCCGGCGTCGGGCGGCCTCGCCGATGCCGGCCGCGTGCTCCGGGTCGCGGGCCAGGGCCAGGATGGCCTGGGCCGCGGCGGCCACGTCACCCGGAGCGACAAGGAAGCCGGTCCGGCCGTCCTCGATGACTTCCGGGATGCCCCCCACCGCGGTGGCCAGGACCGGGCAACCGGCGGTCATGGCTTCGAGGAGCACATAGGGCAAGCCTTCTTGCCGCGATGTCAGGAGTAAGGCATCAAGACCGGCCAGAATCTGGAGCACGTCCTCCGGCCGCACCCATCCGTAGAAGTGTACGCCGGAGAGATGCCGGCGCGCCACGCTGCGGCGGAAGACCTCGAGCAGAGGCCCGTCCCCGTAGACGTGCAGTTCTATCTCGGCCTCCGCCCCCGCCAGCCGCCGGGCCTCCGCGAAAGCGGCCACGGCCATCAGGAAGCCCTTCTCCGGCGTCAGCCGGCCGACGAAACCGAGGCGCACGGGACGGGGCGCGGCGGGGGACCGGCCAGCGGACGGTTCGGGCGCCCCGCGGACGACCGCGGCCCGGGACTCCGGCGGCAGCGGCGCGATGCCGTTGGCGACCACCGCTACCCGGCGTCCCCAAGACCCGAACTTGCGGGCGGTGTCCCTGGACACGGCAATGGTCGCGTCGTCTAGGGCAGTGGTAACGCGATACACAGCCTGGTACAGCCAGCGCAGTCGCAGCCGGCCCGGTATCCAGCCGTGGGCCGTCGTGACAATGGCCGGGCGGCGGCCACCCGGCGCCGGGGCGGGCCCTCGGCCGGCGCCGGTCGCCCTCCACCAGGTCACGACGGGCCGGCCGAGCAGGGTGGCGCGCGAGCAGTGG
>CALMHV010000209.1 GCA_937863905.1 uncultured Bacillota bacterium | reverse complement strand
GCGGCCGGGGCGGCTGAAGCGGCCGGGACCGCCGAGCCGGCCCCTGGCCTTCCGGGCCTGGAGATACGGGCCCTGTTCGGCGATATCGAGGTCCTACCGCGTGAGGAGGGCGACGACCAGTGAGTAACAGCGGAGAGGGAAACGAGGGTCGTTGGGAGGCGGAAGCCTCCCCCGACCCGGGAACGGAGATAACCCGCTGGGCCCAAGCTTTCGCGGGACCGGTGGACCTGGACATCGACCAGGCGACGCCCGGCCCGGTGTTCGTGACCGGGACAGCGGCCGCCGAGGTGCAGGTCCGGGCGGTCAAGAGCTTGAGGGGTCTCGGGCTCGGCGCCGCGGAGGCCGGGCGCCTCTTCGCGGAGGCCGAGATAGAGGTTACCGTCGAAGGAGACAGGGTCCGCATCAGGACCGAACACCCCCGCCGTTGGTCTTTCTGGGGCGGGGACCGCGTGGGGATAGCCCTTGAGGTGAAGGTTCCCACCGGGTCTAGCGTGAGACTGGACATCGGCAGCGGTCGCACCGAGGTGCGCGGGACCGACGGACCGGTGAGCATCGACTCCGGCAGCGGCTCGGTCCTTGTGTCCCGGGCCACCCGCGTGGACATCGACGCCGGCAGCGGTTCGGTGACCGTCGAGGAAGCCCGCGGCGACGTGAAGATCGAAAGCGGCAGCGGGCCGGTGAGCGTCGAGCGGGTCCACGGCCGAGTCGACGTCGACGGTGGGAGTGGCCCCATGGGTCTTCGCGAAGTGGAGGGCAACGTCATCCTCGGCACGGGCAGCGGTTCGGTCACGCTCGACCGGGTCATCGGCGACGTCTCCGTCGACACCGGTAGCGGAAGCGTGAGCCTGAGCGCCACCAGCGCCAGGAACATCACCGTGGATACCGGCAGCGGCGGTATCGAGGCGGATATCGACATCCACCCCAGCGGCCGCTACAGCTTCGAAGCCGGCAGCGGGCGCATCGACCTAATCGTCCCGGAGAACGCCTCCTTCACCCTGTCCGCCGACACGGGGAGCGGCAGCGTCAGCTGCTCGGTTCCCCTGGCCATCTCCCATTCCGGGCGCGGGTCCTTGGAGGGTGTCCTCGGGGACGGCTCGGCCAGCATCTCGGCCGAGACATCGAGCGGCGGCTTCGCCATCCGGACGCGCGGCGGCTCGGGCGCCGCGGAGGCCGGCCCCGTGGTCGCGGCGTTCCGCCACGCCGACCAGCACGACGCCTGGGCGGCCTCCATCTCCTCGAAGATAAGGGCGGAGAACCGGGCCAACGTCCTCAAGATGATCGAAGAAGGCCGACTCTCGGCCGAACAGGGGCGGGACCTTCTGGTTGCCCTTGATGGAGGACCCGAGGGGGCCCCCGATGCGTCCGCACCGCCGGATGCGCCTGGGCCATCGGAAGCGCCCGGCGCCAAGGAGCCGAGCGACACCTTCGGCCTCTAGCCCGGTCATCGGGTGAAGGATGGATTCGCCGGGCGCCGAAGTGCAAGGCTGGATGAGGAGGAATCGGCCGATGAGCGATTGGACCGTCGCGGAGAAGGCGGGGAACCCCTTCCGGGCTCTCGCCAAGGAGATGCTCGACTGGTTCTTCCGGGAGAACCCGGTCTTGGCCACGGCCGTGGGTGTTCACGAGCACGACAAGGAACTCGGGGACTTCAGCCGAGAGGCGGTCCAGGCCCGGGACAGAGCGGCGAGGAGCTTCCTCTCCCGGCTCCAGGCTATCGACACCGCCCCGCTGTCGCTGGACGACAGGCTCGACAAGGAACTGCTGGAGATCGAGCTGGAGGTGGGTGTCAAACTGGAGGAGGCCCGCCACGAGTGGCGGATGAACCCGAACTACGCCGACGCGGGCGTGTTCGGCGGCTACCTTCTTCTCACCCGTGAGTTCGCCCCCCTGGACCAGCGTCTTGAGGCTCTTCTCAGCCGCCTCAAGCAGGTTCCCCGGGTCCTGGCCGACGGCAAGGCCAACGTCACCGATCCGGTCCAGGTCTTCGTGGAGACGGCCATCGACACCACGCGGGGCGGCATCCTGTTCTACCAGGCCCTCGTGCCCCTGTTCGCCGCCCAGGCGGCCTCGCCCGCACTGCGGAGCGAGATTGAGACCGCCAACGCCAAGGCCGTGGAGGCGCTCCAAGACTACCTCGCCTCGGTGGAAGCCCTCCGGCCCAAAGCCAAGCCGGAATTCGGCATCGGCCAAGAACTCTTCGACTACCTCTTGCGGCGGCGCCATCTCCTTGACTACGACTCTGAGACGCTCCACGCGAAAGGTCTCAAGCTGTTCGACGAGACCTTGCGGGAGATGCGGGAGACGGGCCGGCGGATAGACCCGGACCGGACCGTCGACGAGATTATCGAGGACCTGAAGGCCGACCACCCGGCGCCGAAGGACCTTCTGGAGGCCTACGGCGACCACATGGCCCGGTCACGGCAGTGGGTCGTCGAGCAGGGTGTCGTCGACATCCCGCCCGGCGAGAAGCTCGTCATCGATGAGACCCCGGCCTTCCTGAGGCCCACCATTCCTTACGCGGCCTATATGTCCCCGGCGCCCTTCGAGCCCGACCAGACCGGCCGCTTCTACGTGACTCCGGTGGATGAGTCGGCCCCGAAGGACCACCAGGAGCAGCAGCTCCGCGACCACAACAATTACGGCATCCCCATCAAGGCCATCCACGAGGGTTACCCCGGGCATCATCTACAACTCTGTTGGTCAAACCAGCACCCCAGCCCGGTCCGCAAGCTGCTCGGCAGTTCTCTCTTCGCCGAGGGCTGGGCCTTCTATCTGGAGCAACTGGCCGAGGACATGGGCTTCGTCTCCGGACCGAAATTCCGGCTCATCCGCCTGAAGGACCAACTCTGGCGGGCCGCCCGCATCATCCTGGACACCGCCCTCCACACCAGGGGGATGACGGTGGACCAGGCGGTGGACTTCTTCGTGGACAAGGTCCATCTGGGCCGCTCCAACGCCTTGGCCGAGGTGCGCCGGTACACGCTGAGCCCCACCCAACCCATGAGCTACCTCATGGGCAAACTTGAGATCGTGAAGCTCGCCTCGGAGTACCGCGCGGCCAAGGGCAAGGACTTCAACCTGCGGCGCTTCCACAACGACCTTCTGGGCCATGGCACCCTCCCGCCGGCCATGCTGCGGCGTATTCTTCTGGGTTAGGGGAGATGGCGATGAAAGATGAGAAGCTATCTATCCTGAAGATGATAGAGTCCGGGCGGGTGACCGCCGAGGAGGCGCACAGCCTTCTCGCGGCTTTGGACTCACCCAAGCGGGAAGCCTCCGGGAGCGCCCCCCGGCGCTTCCGCGTCCTGGTGACCGAACTCGGCACGGGACGCCGGCGGGCCAATGTGCAGGTGCCGATAAGCCTGGTGGACCTGATTCTTCGCCTGACGCCGCAGAGCGCCGACCGGACCGTAGGCATCTTCAACCAGCGTGTTGAAGTGGAAACCCTCCTCGATGCCGTGCGCAGCGGGGTGGTCGGGCGTATCCTGGATATGTCGGACGACAGTGAGAACGTCAGGTTGGAGGTCTTCGTTGAGTAACCAGCAGACCGGCGACCGGGACGGCGGTAGCCGTCCCGGTCGTCTCAACCCGCCCCGTATCCGCTTGGCGGCCTTCGACCTCGATGGCACCCTCCTCGGCCCGGACATCATCTTGGGCGACCGGCTCATCCGGGCCGTGCGGCGCCTCTCCGACCAGGGCGTGACGGTCCTCATCGTCACGGGACGAATGCACCGGACGGCCGAGCGGTACGCCCTGGAGCTGGGGCTCGAAGGCCTGCCCCTGGTGACCTACAACGGCGCCCTGGTCCGCCGGGCCGGCGGGGACGACGTCTGGTGGCACCAGCCCATCGCGGCGCCGCTGGCCGTGGAGGTCCTCGAGTTCCTCATTGAGCGCGGGCTCGAGCCCCTTGTCTTCCACGGCGACGGGGTCTGCGCCAGGGGGCCGGGCGACCACGTCGACCCCTACTTCCGGGTCTCCGGCATCGCCCCGGAATACGTCGGCGATCTGGTGCGGTATGTGAAGGGCCTGGCCGGCGCCCCAACGGTCGAGCCCTTGAAGCTCCTCCAAGTCGAGGCGGTCGAGAGCATGCCGGCCCTGCGAGACCAGGCCGTGGCCAGGTTCGGGGCCCGCCTCACCGTCACGACCTCCTTTCCGTACTTCCTGGAGTTCATGAGCGGCGAGGTTTCCAAGGGTAGGGCCCTTGCCCGGGTCTGCGAGCGCCTGGGCGTCAGGGCCGCCGAGGTCGCCGCCTTCGGCGACGGTCTCAACGACCTGGACATGATCCAGTGGGCCGGGCTCGGAGTGGCTATGGAGCACGGCCCGCAGGAACTCCTCGCCGCCGCCGCTCAGGTGGCCGAGGGGCCGCCGGGAGAGGGCGTCGCCCGGTTCATCGAGAGAAACCTGCTGAAGTAGGAGGTGCGGGCCTTGGGTTGGAAGGTCCTTGTCGCTCCAGCCTCCTTTAAGGGCAGCCTGTCCGCGCTCGAGGCCGGCGAGGCCATCCGGCGCGGCTTCGCCCGGGCCGTCCCCTTGGCCGTAGTGCGCGTGGTCCCCCTCGCCGACGGCGGCGAGGGCACGGTCGAGGCGCTTTGCCGCGCCGTCGGCGGCCAGATGCGGACGGCCACGGTCACCGGACCGCTCGGGAGCGAGACCGTCCAAGCCCGCTGGGCCATCCTCTCCGGCGGCCTGGCCGTCATCGAGATGGCCCAGGCCTCCGGATTGCCGCTGGTCAAGCCGGAGCGGCGGGACCCGATGGCGACGACCACGGCCGGTACCGGCGAACTCATCCGGGAGGCCCTGGCCGCCGGATGCCGCTCCGTCCTGGTCGGGCTGGGCGGCAGCGCCACGGTCGACGGCGGTCTCGGGGCCATGCGCGCCCTGGGCGCCGGTTTCCTTGACGAGCAGGGCCGGCCGGTGCCTCCGGGGGGCCGCGGCCTCCTGCACCTCCACCGTATCGACCCCACCGGGCTCGACCCGCGCCTGTCCGGCGTGAGCTTCACGGTCCTGGCCGACGTGGACAATCCGCTGACCGGGCCGGACGGGGCCGCCCGGGTCTTCGGCCCGCAGAAGGGCGCCGACCCTGACGCCGTGGTCGCCCTCGACCGCGGGCTGGCCAACTTGGCCCGCGTCGCCGCGCGAGACCTCGGCTCGCCCAACCTCGCCACCCTCCCGGGCGGAGGCGCGGCGGGGGGCCTGGGCCTGGCCCTGGTGGCCTTCCTCGGCGCCCGTATCGTCTCCGGCATCGACTACGTGATGGAGGCCACCGGGCTCGCCGAGCAGATGGCCTGGGCCGACATCGTCGTGACCGGAGAAGGGCAGCTCGACGGGCAGAGCCGCCACGGCAAGGCCTGCTCGGGCGTCGCCCGGCTGGCCGGAGCGGTGGGGCGACCCGTGGTGGCCATCGTCGGAGCCGTCGTGGGCGAGAACGAGGCCGTGCAGGTCCTGGGTCTCGACGCCGTGCTGCCCGTTCCGACCGGACCCGTCAGCCTCGTCCAGGCTATGGCTGGCGCGACGGGGTACCTCGAGGCGGCGGGAGCCCGTCTCGCTCGCCTGCTGCTCACCGGGGGACGGTTGGCCGAACCCTAACCGGCCAGCCAGCCTACCGCCGCGACCATCAATCCGGCGGCCAGCGCGAAGACCTCCGCCACCGCAGCCGACAGGACCAGCGGGGCGAACCCCCGGTAGGGACTCGGGCCCCGGCCCGACCTGGCCCTGCGGCGCGACCGGCTGACCTCGAGCCAGGCGGCTACGGTCAGGGGCAGCCCGACCGTGAAGCGCGCCCAGGAAAGCCAGGTCCTGTGCCGGAAGCGGTACGGCAGGGCCACGGCCAGCGCCGCCGCCCACCAGACCAGCCCGCCCAGAGCCCACAGCCCCAACCCCTCGG
>CALMHV010000208.1 GCA_937863905.1 uncultured Bacillota bacterium | reverse complement strand
AGCCGCTGATGGTGAACCCGACCCTGGACGGTCCGGCCAGGGCGAACGTCCCGGTGAGGGAAATGGCGATTTCCACCCCGGCGACCCCGAGACGACCGGCGAGGGTGACGGCCTCCGGAGTTATGGTGACGGCCGGGTCTTTAAGGTCGGGGACGTTCTTGGCGAGGTAGGCCTTGAGGCTGTCGGCGGTGATGGTGATGGACACCTGGCCTCCCCCGCTCCGGTCGACCTTGAGGGACTTGTCGGCGAGGAGGGCCCTCATGTCCACCGCGGCGTCCTCCAGGGTGACGGATAGTTCGCTGAGGACCAGGGTCGAGGTCGCGACGTTGGTCGAGATGACGGTGACCTTGTCGAAGTGCCCCAGGAGCATCCGAACCGAGGGGAAGGACTTGAGGCGCACCTGGAACTGGTCGGGGCGGCCGAAGCCGCTCGAGGCGAGGGCGTTCCGCACGCCGCGGGACACGACCGCCGGCAGCACGATCTCCGCCGTGACGGTCAGGGCCAGCACGATGACCAGGAACACAACGGCCACGCGCTTGAACACGACCGCCACCTCCGGCGGCAGCCTTCGGTGGTGGGTTTCCTACTCCTGCCGTCCGGGGGAGGTCCTTCCCCCGGCCTTCCATTTGAGGTAGGCCTTGATGAAGGGCTCCAGCCAGCCGTCCATCACCCGCCCGGCGTCGCCGACCTCCACCCCGGTTCGGTGGTCTTTGACCAGGGTGTAGGGCTGGAAGACATAGGACCGGATCTGGCTGCCCCAGGCGATCTGGCTCTGCACGCCACGCAGCGAGTCGAGTTCCTTCTGCCGGGCCTCCTCCTGGAGCTTGGCCAGCTTCGACCGGAGGACGCGCATGGCCACCTCGCGGTTGGCGTGCTGGGACCGCTCGTTCTGGCAGGAGACGACGATGCCGGACGGGAGGTGGGTGATGCGGATGGCCGATTCCGTCTTGTTCACGTGCTGGCCGCCCGCGCCGCTGGCGCGGTAGGTATCGACGCGGAGGTCTTCCGAGTCGATCTCGACCTCCCCGGCCTCCTCCACGTCGGGGACCACGTCGACGGAGGCGAACGAGGTGTGGCGGCGCCCCGAGGAGTCGAAGGGAGACATACGGACGAGCCGGTGGACGCCGCGCTCGGAAGTGGCCAACCCGTAAACATAGGGACCCTCGATGAGGAGGGTCAGGCTCTTCAGCCCGGCCTCCTCGCCCTCGAGGCGGTCGAGGATCCGCACCCCAAAGTCCTGGTCCTCGGCCCAGCGGGTAAACATCCGACCGAGCATGTCCACCCAATCCTGGGCTTCGGTGCCGCCGGCGCCGGCGTGGAGGGTAAGGATGGCGCTTCTGTCGTCGTAGTCTCCACTGAGGAAGGCGGCCGTGGCGAGGCCGTCGGCGATGCGCTCCGCCTGGCGGGCGAGGGTCTGGCCCTCCTGGAGCAGGGCGAGGTCCTGGCCGTCACCGGCCAGCTCCACGGCGACCTCCAGGTCGGCGATGACCTTCTCCAGCTCGCGGACCGAGCGCAAGGTCCGTTCGACGGCGCCCGCCTGCCGGCTGACCGCCCTGGCCTTCTCGGAGTCGGACCAGAAGTCCGGGGCCGACATGCCCCGGTTCAGTTCGGCGAGGTTTCGCTCCAGGGCCGCGACGTCAAAGGGAATCCCTCAGTTCGACAGACCTTTTCCGCAGGTCCGAGGCCTGCTGCCTCAGTTGTTCGTAGGTCACCCTGCCTCAAGTCCTCTCCTGGAGCATCGTCCTCCTAGGCCACCCCGGCCCCACGGCATTTCTTATACTTCTTGCCGCTCCCGCAGGGGCACGGGTCGTTGCGGCCGACCTTCTCCCCCTTGACCACCGGGGAGCCCTTGCCCCTCCCGGCCGGCGCTCGGCCCCTTCCGCCGACCGGCGGACCAGCGGCCCCGGCGCCCGGGGCCACGTTGTCCACGTCCGGCGTGCCCGCGGTGCCCTGGGTCCCGGCCGTGGTGCCCCGGCCGACCAGCCCGCGGGCCTCGGGCTTCTGGGCCACGCCGATTCTTTCCGGCGGGGTCTCGACGCGCCGATTCACCTGGACCTTGAGAATGAGGCGCCCGATCTCGTCCTGGATGGACTCGACCATCTCGTTGAACATGGCGAAGGCCTCGAGCTTGTACTCGACAAGGGGGTCCTTCTGCCCGTAGGCGCGGAGCCCCACCCCCTCGCGGAGGTCGTCCATCGCGTCCAGGTGGGCCATCCACTTGGCGTCCACGACGCGAAGCATCACGAGTTTCTCGAGCTCGCGCATGGTCTCCGGGCCGAACTCCGCCTCGCGCTCGGCGTAGACCGCCCGGGTCAGCGACAGGAGTTCCTCGCCCAGGGCTTCCCGGGCGTCCTCGCGCCGGCGGCCCTCGCCGGGCGGGCGGCCGCCCCAGGCCACCCGGGTGAGGCTCGTCGCCGACACGCGGCCGGGCGGCAGGAGGTTGATGGCGACCTTCTCGGCCAGGCCCTCCATGTCCCAGTCCTCCGGGTGGAGGGCGTCCGGGCAGTGCTCGCTCACCAGGGCCGTGACCCGGGCGGAAAGCATCTCGGCGATCTGGTCGCGCAGACCCTCGCCCGCGAGAACCTCGCGGCGCTGTTTGTAGACCAGTTCCCGCTGCTTGTTGATGACGTCGTCATAGTCCAGGACGTGCTTTCTGATGTCGAAGTTGTGGCCCTCGACCCGTTTCTGGGCCCGCTCGATGGACCGGGTCACCAGGGCGTTCTCGATGGAGGTGCTCTCGTCGACCCCCAGCCGTTCGAGGAGGCTGGTTATGTTGTCCGACCCGAACAGGCGCATCAGGTCATCCTTGAGGGAGACGTAGAAGCGGGAACTGCCGGGGTCGCCCTGGCGCCCCGACCGCCCGCGGAGCTGGTTGTCGATGCGCCGGGCCTCATGGCGCTCGCTGCCGACAATGTGCAGGCCGCCCAATTCCGTGACGCCTTCCCCGAGAACGATGTCGGTTCCGCGGCCGGCCATGTTGGTGGCTATCGTGACCTGATTCTTCCGCCCGGCCAGGGCGATGATCTGGGCCTCTTTCTCGTGGTGCTTGGCGTTGAGGACCTCATGCGGGACGCCCCGCTTCTCGAGCATCCTCGCCAGTCGCTCCGACTTCTCGATGGACACCGTGCCCACGAGGACCGGCTGGCCTCGTTCATGGCAATCGACGATCTCCTCCACGATGGACTCGAACTTGGCCTTCTCCGTGGTGTAGACGACGTCCGGGTACTCCGTGCGGACCAGGGTCTTGTTCGGCGGAATGACCAGGACGTCCATCCCGTAGATCTTCCGGAACTCCTCTTCTTCCGTCAGGGCCGTGCCGGTCATGCCGGCCAGCTTCTTGTACATCCGGAAGTAGTTCTGGATGGTGATGGTGGCCAGGGTCTGGCTCTCCCGCTCGATTTTGACGCCTTCCTTGGCCTCGATGGCCTGGTGGAGCCCGTCGCTGTAGCGGCGGCCGAACATGAGGCGGCCGGTGAACTCGTCGACGATGATGACCTGGCCGTCCTTGACGACATAAGCCTCGTCCCGGTGCATCAGGGACTGGGCCTTGAGGGCGTTCATGAGGTAGTGCGAGTGCTCCATGTTCCGGTCGTCGAAGAGGTTCTTGATCCCGGTCAGTTTCTCGACCCGGGTCACGCCCTCTTCGGTCGGGGCCGCCGACTTGGCCTTCTCGTCCACCGTGTAGTCGCGTTCCGGCTTGAGGCGGCGGACAACCTCGGCGTAGCGGAAGTAGAGCTCGGTCGGCTTCTCGCTCGGACCCGAGATGATGAGCGGGGTGCGCGCCTCGTCGATGAGGATGCTGTCGACCTCGTCGACGATGGCGTAGTGGAGTTGCCTCTGCACGACATGGTCCGCGGAGATGACCATGTTGTCGCGGAGGTAGTCGAAGCCCATCTCGTTGTTCGTGCCGTAGGTGATTTCGGCGCGGTAGGCCGCCCGCCGCTGGGCGAAGTCCAGCCCGTGGACGATGAGCCCAACCTCCAGGCCGAGGAAGCGGTAGATCTTGCCCATCCATTCCGAGTCGCGCTTAGCCAGGTAGTCGTTGACCGTGACCAGGTGGACGCCATGGCCGGGGAGGGCGTTGAGGTAGAGGGGCAGGGTGGCGACCAAGGTCTTGCCTTCGCCGGTCTTCATCTCGGCGATGTTGCCCTCGTGCAGGACCACGCCCCCCGCGAGTTGCACGTCGAAGGGACGCATGTTGACCGTCCGCTTGGCGACCTCGCGCACGACGGCGAAAGTCTCCGGCAGGAGATCGTCAAGGGTGGCGCCCCGCTCGAGGCGACCCTTGAACTCGGCCGTCTTCCCGGCCAGGGTCGCGTCGTCGAGCCCCGACACCTCAGGCTCCAGGGCGCTGATCCTAGCCACGATCTGTCCGATGCGCTTCAGCTCGCGGGCGTTGAAGTCACCCAGCATCAGCTTGGACAAGCCTTTGAGCACGGCAGACCTCCGGAGAGAGACATGAGGACGGCGAGCTTCCGCTAAGGGATTCTAGCATTTCCAGGGGGGGGCGGCAATGACGGCGCGACCTCTAGCCCTCTTCGCCCGGGGCGCAGGCGGAGACGCC
>CALMHV010000207.1 GCA_937863905.1 uncultured Bacillota bacterium | reverse complement strand
GGTCCCTGGTCGCCATGTTATTGCGTTACCCGGTCACATATGGCAAGGAGAGTGCTCCCTAGCCCCGCAGAAACCAGTACAGGGGCACGAGCCGTTCCCAGGCGTCCCAGAGGAGGGCGACCAGGTCGCGGCTGGCGAGGGTCGGATCGTGGGGGCGGCTCGCTTCCACGTAGAGGTTCTTCCGGTCGAGCCAGCGGGCCAGGTCCTCCGGCGCCCCGGGCATGGAGGAGCGGCGGTAGGGTTCCCCCTCGATGCCGAAAGGAGAGCCAGTCCCCAATGGGGGAGCCGCCTCCAGCAGCCCGGCCACGGCGGCGCGGAAGCGGTCGGGGTTGTCCAGGGCCCGCTCGCGGATGGACCGCAGGACGCGCGGGAGCGCGGAGTAGAAGCCCATGCCGTAGCAGTAGCGGGACGGCGAGAGGTCCCAGTAGAAGCCCAGGTTCCCCATGACCGTGTTGCGGTTGCGGAAGACGAGCCAGACGCTCTGCTTGTAGGGCCGCTTGTCGCTTGAGAACCGCGTGTCCCGGCGGAGGCGGCCGATGGCCCCGCCGACCACGGGACGGGTGTCGAGGCCCGCGTCGACCTCGGCCTCGAACCACTCCCCGAATTCAGCCGCCAGGGCCCGCATCGGCCCCAGCACGAACCGGTCGTAGTCCGCGCGGTGGGCCTCGAACCAAGCGGTGTCGTTGTTGGCCTGCAGGCCGGTGAGGAACTCGAGGGCTTGCGGCGAGAAACCATTGAAGGGCTCGCCGGCCGGCGCCTGGCGTCGGGCGTTCATGGGCTTTCCCTCTCTTGCGCGGCCGCCAGGGCCCGGAGGTTCCGACCGAGCAGACGGCGCCACTTCTCCAGGCCGACGGCGGCGACCTTGTCCCGCACGACCGCGCCGAGGGCGTCGTCCCCGAACCCCGGCAGGCCGCCGGCGTCGGCCAGGACGCGCGCCGTCTCCGCCTCGGTGAAGGCCGGTTCCAGCGCCACCGTCCGGAGAAGACCCCGGTTGGCCGGGCAGACATCCTGGCAAGCCAGGCAGCCGAAGAGCCAGCGGTGCGCCTTCGGGTCGACCCACTCCGGCCAGGCCGCATCGCCGAAGTGGAGGGAGTTGAGGCACCGCTCGGCCCGCAGCAGAAAACGTCCTTCGTCCAAAGCTTGGGTCGGGCAGGCCGCCACGCAGGCCCCGCAATCCTCGCACACGGCGGCCAGGCGGGGCGGGACACACGGCTCGTGCGAAGCGCCCGGCGCCACCAAAGAGGTCTCGACGGCGTACCCGAAGAGCATGAAGTAGCTACCCAGCCCGGCCGCCTGGGTGATGTTGTTGCGGCCATAGGTCACCAGGCCGAGCCTGGAGGCGCAGGCCTTGAAGGGAAACGGCGCCAGCCGGAAGCGGACGCCGCCCAGCGGGCCGGCCTCCAGTTCGCGGGTCATGGCCTGGAAGGGCGCCTTCCCGGCGGCCACCACCGGCGGCAGGACCGCCTCGAGCGGCCCGTCGGGCAGCGCGAAACGCACGACCCGGGCCGGCGTTGGGGCCGCGATCACGGCCACCGACCGCACGGCCTGGAGGTCGACACCGTCGAGGTAGGTGAGGCGGTGCAAGTAGCGGTCGCGGAACTCCTGGCTGAACTCGCCGTTGGAGCGCCGGAGTTCCATCTCCGCCCGGATGACCTCGAGGACGGCCGGGTGCCCGAAGGCCACCTGGTAGCCGCGCTCGGCGGCCCAGGTTTGGAGGGTCTCGCCCAAGGTCTCGCGTCTGGCCTCGCCCATCGTCTCGGCCACCTCCCCCCGCCAGAGTTCACCCCGCCGCGCCCGGATGCCTGCCGCCCCCGGGGCACGCCGGCGGCGCCCGGGTCGCCCTAGGGCAGGGTTCGCAGCAGCGGCCTCTTCCCGGCCGGTGTGAGCGCGATGGCGTCGACCACGCGGACGGCGACCTCGACCGGCTCCTTCAGGTAGTCGCGGAAGCGGCGCTCGAGTTCAGCCGCCTGAGCCGGGCCGAACCCCGCGCCGGGCGCCGGCACGACAGCTATCTCCAGCCGGTCGGCGGCCGCCTGGATGAACTGGTACTCCGTGAAGAGACTCATCCGGTCCTCCAAGAGCATGTACAGGAAGAGCAAGGGCACGCTCCGACCGGAAGGCAGGATCAGCGCTCCGGTCGGACGTCCGATCAGGGTCGCCAGGAGCGGGAGCCCCCCGCCCGCACGGGCAGGCCTCGGGCGCGAGCGACCCGATATCCCCGAGGTCGTAGCGGATCAAGGGCATCAGCCGGCTGGCGAGGTCGGTAACGACAAGCCGGCCCTCCCGGCCCGGTTCCACCGGCCGACCC
>CALMHV010000206.1 GCA_937863905.1 uncultured Bacillota bacterium | reverse complement strand
CCAGCCCGACCTCTTCCTCGAATGTCCCCGAGTCCACCCACTTGATGTCCACGGAGACGTCGTTGGCGATGCCCGCGTGGGCCAGCGATTCCACCACGCTCAGGTAGGCGTCATGCAAAGCCACGTATTTCCCGACGATGGCCACCCGCACCTGGCCTGACGACGGACGCTTGGCCCGCTCGACTAAACCGACCCATTCCGATAGGTCGGGCCGGGAGACCCGGCGGCTGAGGCCGAGACGCCTGACGACGATGTTGGCCAAACCCTCTTGCTCGAGAAGGAGCGGGACCTCGTAGATGGACTCGGCGTCGATGTTCTGGACGACGGCGTCGGGGTCGGTGTCGCAAAACAGGGCGATCTTGTCCTTCATGTCGCGGGACAGGGGCACGGAGGCGCGGCAGACGATGACATCCGGCTGGATGCCGATGCTCCGGAGTTCCTTCACGCTGTGCTGCGTGGGTTTGGTCTTGAGTTCTCCGGCGGCCTCGATGTAGGGCACCAGGGTGACATGGATGTACATCACGTCATCGCGGCCGACGTCGGTGCGGAATTGGCGGATAGCCTCCAGGTAGGGAAGGCTTTCGATGTCGCCGACCGTCCCGCCTATCTCGGCGATGATGACATCGGCGCCGGAACTCTGGGCCACTTGGCGGATGCGGTCCTTGATGGCGTTGGTGACGTGGGGAATGACCTGGACGGTGCCGCCGAGATAGTCGCCCTTCCGCTCACGGGCGAGGATGTCGGCGTAGATCTGACCGGTGGTCACGTTGTTGACGCGGCCGAGGCTCAGGTCGATGAACCGCTCGTAGTGCCCGAGGTCGAGGTCCGTCTCCGCCCCGTCGTCGGTAACGAAGACTTCGCCGTGCTGGAGAGGGCTCATCGTGCCGGGGTCGACGTTGAGATAAGGATCGACCTTCAGAACACCGATGCGGAGTCCGCGAGCCTTGAGGAGACGACCGAGGGAGGCGGCAGTGATGCCCTTTCCCAGGGCTGAGACGACACCGCCGGTTACGAACACATATTTGGCCACAGACAACCCCCGTGCTACCAGCACGAACACCGAGCCACTGCGATTCTAACGGCGCGCGGAAAGGCTTGTCAAGGAAAGAGCGCGGTCCCGCTGCCGGAAACCGCGCTCGATAGCCCGTTTTAC
>CALMHV010000205.1 GCA_937863905.1 uncultured Bacillota bacterium | reverse complement strand
GCCCGGGCCCACGCCCGTGAAAGGGAGGTTCCCCATGCCCCGTCCCCGCCCCGAACTCGGCCGCAGGCTCCTCTACCTCTCCCGAGCCAACGTCGAGTCCGCCGGGGTGACCATGACCGAGGTCATCGACGCGGTGACCCTCGCCCTCCGCGAGAAGGGCGAAGGCCGGGTCGAATTGCCGCCCAAACCGGGCATCCACACCCGCCCGGACGCCTTCATCCACGCCATGCCCGCCTTCGTGCCCGCCGCCAACGCGGCCGGCCTCAAGTGGATCGCCGGCTACCCCGAGAACCTCGTCCGGTACGGCCTCCCCTACATCACCGGGCTCCTCATCCTCAACGACGTCGAGACCGGCATCCCCCTGGCCGTGATGGACGCCACCTGGATAACGGCCGCGCGCACGGGCGCCGTCAGCGGTGTCTCGGCCCGGCTCCTGGCCCGGCCCGGCAGTCGCGTTTTGGCCGTCTTCGGCTGCGGAGTGCAGGCGCGCACCAACCTGGAGGCCTTAGCCCTCACCGTTCCCGGGCTGGCCGAAGTGCGGGGCTACGACATCGTCGGCCCCAACCGCGAAAGGTTCATCAGCGAGGGGACGGCGCGCTACCCCGGCCTGCGCTTCGTGGCGGCCGAGACCCCCCAGGCGGCGGCCGACGGGGCCGACATCCTCGTCACGGCGGGCCCCATCCTGAAGAGCCCCTCCCCCACCCTCCGGGCGGAGTGGCTCAAGGAGGGCATCCTCGGGCTCCCCGTCGACTTCGACTCCTACTGGCAGCCCGAAGCCCTCCAGCTCTGCGAGCGCTACTACGTCGACGACCGCGCCCAGTACCGCTACTACCAGGGTCAGGGCTACTTCGCCGGCGCGCCGGAGGTCCAGGGCGACCTGGGCGACCTCCTGACCGGAAAGGTGCCGGGCCGCGGCAGCGACCGTGAGCGCATCGTGGCCATGAACCTCGGCCTGGCCATCGAGGACGTGGTCACCGCCCGCCTCGTCTACGACCGGGCCCTCGAGCGCGGGCTGGGTGAGGCTCTGGAACTCTAGAACTGAGGCTTGCGGCGCGCCGTGTCGCGCGCGGCGATGAAGGGAAACGAGAGGGAGGTAGCCGGACATGAAGTGGGTCACCAGGTCGCACGTGCACGTCGATCGCGTAGCTTGCCCGTGGCTCATCCAGCGGTTCATCGACTCCGAGGCGGAGTTCCTGTTCGTCCCGGCCGGCCGGATCGAAGCCACCGTGAAAGAAGAGGGGGCCATCCCCTTCGACGCGCCCGGCGTCGAACTGGGGCACCACGGCAGCAAGTGCTCTTTCGATGCCCTCGTCGCGAAGTACGGGCTGAAGGACCCGGCCTTGCTGCGACTGGCCGACATCGTGCGGGCGGCCGACACCGGGAACTTCGACAAGGAACCCATCTCCCTCGGCCTGGAGGCCATCGCCGTCGGCTACAGCCTCCGCTATCCCGACGACCTTGAGAACCTCGACGCCCAATTCGAGGTGTACGACGCCCTGTACACCTGGTGCCGGCTGGACGCGGCCAGGCGTTGAATCGTCTGACCGACTTCCTCGGCCTTCGCCGGAGCATGGTCGGCCTTCTGTCCATGGTCGTCCTGGTCGGCATGGGCGAGAGGATGGCCGAGCGGTTCCTGCCGCTGTACCTGGTGGCTCTAGGCGGCGGGGTCCTCTCGGTGGGGCTCCTGAACGGCCTCGACAACCTCCTCTCCGCCCTCTACTCCTTCCCCGGCGGCTACCTGTCGGACCGGCTGGGAGCCAAGAAGACTCTCCTCATCTTCAACCTGGTAGCCATGGCTGGCTTCGCCCTCGTCGCCGCCATCCCGACCTGGCCGGCGGTCATCGGCGGGGCGTTCCTCTTCATCTCCTGGACGGCCATCTCCCTGCCCGCGACGATGAGCCTGGTGGCCAGGGTCCTCCCCAGGTCCAAGCGGACCATGGGCGTCTCCATGCACTCGCTGGTGCGCCGCATCCCCATGGCCCTCGGCCCGCTGGTGGGTGGGGCTCTCATCGGCGCCTGGGGCGAGCGGACAGGGGTGCGGCTGGCTTTCGCGGGCGCTTTGGCCCTGGCCGCTGTTGCCCTGGTGATGCAACAGAGGCTCATCGAGGACGACCGGCCGGCGGGGGCGGCGGGGCAGACCAGCGCCGGAGGGTCCGCCGCGGGAACGGCGCCCGCTACGGGAACGGCCGCCGCCAAGCGGCCGTCGGCTCTGGCCCTGGCGCGACAGATGAGCCCGCAACTGCGTAAGCTGCTCGTCGCCGACATCCTCGTCCGCTTCTGCGAGCAGATACCCTACGCCTTCGTCGTCCTCTGGGCCGTGAAGACAATCGCCAACCCGGTCACGGCCTTCCAGTTCGGCGTCCTGACGGCCATCGAGATGGCCACGGCGGTGCTCTGCTACATCCCCGTGGCCTACCTGGCCGACCGGAGCGGCAAGAAGCCCTTCGTCCTGATGACCTTCGTCTTCTTCACCGTGTTCCCGGTGGTCCTGTGGTTTGCCCGGTCGTTCTGGGCCCTGGTCCTGGCCTTCGTCGTCCGCGGGCTTAAGGAATTCGGGGAACCGACCCGCAAGGCGCTCATCCTCGACCTTTGCCCCCCGGAGCACCAGGCCGCCATGTTCGGCCTCTACTACCTTATCCGCGACCTCATCGTGTCCGTGGCGGCCTTCGGCGGGGCCTTTCTCTGGGGCGTGAGCCCGCTGACCAATTTCCTGGTCGCGGCGGCCTTCGGGGCGGCGGGCACCGTCTGGTTCGCCCTCCGCGGGACGGACCTCACGGCCAGCTGAGCGAATGGCGCCGACCGGGCGCACCACAGAAAGGGGGAGGGGTCGCCCCCTCCCCCGCTCCGTTTCACCGCTTCAGTCGGACCGCTG
>CALMHV010000204.1 GCA_937863905.1 uncultured Bacillota bacterium | reverse complement strand
CCCTCTGACGCGTTCGGGTCCTTCCCGCCCCTCTCTTCCCCATCGCCCGAACACGTGTTCGGCTCCTTTCATTTCTTTCTGGATTGGGCCCCCGGCGTGGCCGACGAGGCCGTCACCCGCCCCGTCCCAGCCGCCCGTGAAGCGAAAACCGGCCCGCCCCGCCAAGGTGCGACGGCGCGTGGGGAGCGGAGCCCTCTAGGCGAAGGCTTTGCGCCCGCCCGGCTCCCCCGCTCCCTCCGCGAAGCCACCCCCAGCGAGAACCTTTGCCGGGGCCCGGCCGGCCGGGGCCGCGCCTGGCCCTTCTTCCCGCCGGACGGCGGGCAACCCGATGATACGGCCTCCTCGGCCCACCCTGGCCACTAAGGCGTACTTGTAGCGACCGGTATCGTTCACTTGGATCCTCATCGCGTGGTCCTCCTCCGAAGGCGAACGTCTGTTCGCCCCAATGCTACCTCCCTCCCCCCTCCGGTGTCAAGAGCTCAATACGAACAATTGTTTGCTTTCTGTTCTAGGGGGACCTATAATGAAGAAAAATTCGGGGGTGGTCCTGTGGCATCCCTGACCGGCCGGCAGAAACAAATCCTCGAGTTCATCAAGCGGCAGACCCGGGAGCGCGGCTATCCGCCGTCCGTTCGCGAGATCGGCGAGAGTGTGGGCCTGAGTTCGAGTTCCACCGTCCACGGGCACCTCGCCCGCCTCGCGGAGAAAGGTTACCTCCGGCGCGACTCCTCCAAACCCCGGGCCATCGAGATTCTCGACGACGACGACCGGGCCGTCCAAAAGCACCGCCTCGTGAGCCTCCCCCTCGTCGGCCGGATTACGGCCGGCCAGCCCATCCTCGCGGTGGAGAACATCGAGGACTACATCCCCCTCCCCCGCCAACTTGCCGGGGGCGAGGGCACCTTCCTCCTGTCCGTCCAAGGCGACAGCATGATCGGCGCCGGCATCTACGACGGCGATCTCATCATCGTGCGCCCGCAGCCCACCGCGGACAACGGCGACATCGTCGTGGCCATGCTCGAGGACGAGGCCACCGTCAAGCGGTACTTCAAGGAGAAGGGCGCCGTCCGCCTCCAGCCGGAGAACCCGCTGGTCGAACCCATCGTCGCCCGCAACGTTAAGGTCGTCGGCAAGGTGGTCGGGCTCTTCCGGAGGCTCTAGCCCGCTCCGTCCCCGCCGCCCACCTCACTGCCCCAGTTGGGCAAGCATCCGGCAGACCATTGTGGCCGCCTCGGCCCTGGTCGCCAGGTTCGCCGGTCGGAAAGTCTTGGTCCCGTCGGCCTCGAGGTAGCCGAGCACGATCTCCTGCTCCATGGCCACGACCACGTGGCCCGCCCGGGTCCAGAGTCCGGCGTCGCGGAAGCGCACCCCACCGATGACGGCTGTCCCGCCCACCAGGGTCAACTGTCGCGTCGCCGCCTCATCCTCCCGGCCCATCGCCCGGACGACCATCACGGCTATCTCCTCCCGAGTGATGTCCCGGTCGGGCTGGAATGACCCGTTGGGGTAGTCCTCCGCCCTCACGATGCCTGCCGCCAGGGCCGGGCCAAGAAAGCCCTGCGAGGCGACCCAGTGCGAGGCGGTGTCCGCGAAGGCGCCCGCGTCGCCGGGGGCAAGCTCCAGGCTGTTCGCCTTGACCAGCATCTTCACGAACGCCGCGCGCGTCAGCTTCGCGTCCGGGCGGAAACTCCCGTCCCCCATGCCGGAAACGATGTCCATCCCGGCCAGTTGTTCCACGGCGTCTCTCGCCCAGTGGACGGCCATGTCCGAGAAAACGCTGGTCGAGCGGAGCAGAGCCTCGACGAACTCCAGGGGTACGTAGGCCTGGCCGCTGATGGTCCGCGGCGCCAGGCGCAGGATAAGCCGCCGTCCCGCGACCCACGCCACCGGACTCCCGCCGGTGACGCACCCGGACCGGCCACTCAGAGTCCAGTGCGTCCGATCCAGCCCGGCGATGCGGAAGGGGATAGCGCCCAGGGTCGAGAAGGCTGCCTCCGGGACCAGGACCGGTCCTCCCGGGCCCCAGGCCAGGCCTGAGACCTCCTGACCGGCGTCCAGGATCCTCACCCGGGCGGTCACGAAGGCGTTGCCTCCGGTGGCCGGGTCGACCCCGTCTGGAAGGTCAAGATTCACCGCGGCCCCGTCGCTATCGACAAACAAGACATCGTCCCGCCCACCGTCCAGTCCCGACGGGAGCCGGAAAGTGATCTTGTTGCGTGAGGCCACGACCAGGTCCCGGACCTCGAGCCCGCCGACAAAGACCCTCACGCCCTTGCGGACTCGAAGGCCTTCGGTCTCGTAGCGGATGGAGTCACCCGTCTGCCGGACCCAGTAACGGAATCCCGGGCCAATCTCGAGTTCCGACGCTCCGGTGGCGAACGACCAACTGCGCCCGTACGGCCCCGGGCCTTGGCCGTAGTCGACCACCCCGGCCAGGCTCACCGCGTATGTCGTCAATGGGGCCAGCGGCTGGTAGGGTATCAGGGCCACGGTGTCCTTGAGCCAGTCGTCGTTGGCCGGCGAGAAGGTCATGGCCGCCGGTCGGCTGCCGTCCGAACCGGTCAGGGTCCAAGAGGTCAGGGTCAGGCTGGACGGCTGGCTGGTGAAGGTCAGGCTTATCGTGTACCACACCGCCCCGGTCGTCCCTGGGTAGGGCCGCAGCGGGTCGGGGGACTCCAGCCCCCT
>CALMHV010000203.1 GCA_937863905.1 uncultured Bacillota bacterium | reverse complement strand
CAGCCCGAGGTATCGCCGGCCATGGAGAACTACCTGGAAGCCATTCTCGACCTGGGTGACGAGGGGGACCCCGCCCGGGTGACGGACATCGCCTCGCGGATGGGCATCGCGAAAGCCAGCGTGGCCCAAGCCCTGGCCGGTCTGCGGGCGAGCGGGCTGGTCCGCCAGGAGCCCTACGGCCGGGTCTTCCTTACCGCCGCGGGACGCGGACACGCTCTGCGGGTTGACCGCAGCCACCGGGTCCTACGGGCCTTTCTGGTCGACGTTCTCAGCGTCGCGCCGGGGGCAGCCGACACCGAGGCCTGCCGTCTCGAGCACTCCATAACCGCGGACACTCTGGAGCGCCTGGTGGCCTTTCTCGAGAGCTATCACCGCCAATGATCGGGGTGGGGGAAGCCGTGGGGCGTCAAGACATCCTGTGTCTATCCGACCTGGCAGCGGGGCGACAGGCCGTCGTCGTCGCCGTGACGGGCGGCCGAGGCGCGACAGCGCGGCTGCTGGCTCTGGGTCTGGCTCCGGGCCGGTGCGTGCGCGTCGTCATGAACGACCGCTTCGGACCGGTGATCCTGGCCACGGACTCGGGCTCCACGCGCCTGGCCGTCGGGCGGGGCCTGGCCTTGAAGATCCGGCTCAGAGAGGAGGCCGACTAGTGGGGCCCTTTTCTTCGCCTATAAAGTTAGTCTCGCCTAACCCAACAGTCAGGATCATCGCCTTGGTGGGTAATCCTAACAGCGGGAAGACGACCATCTTCAACGCCCTGACGGGCGAGCGGCGCGACACGGGGAACCGGCCCGGGGTCACGGTGGAGTGCGTGGAGGGGAGGGCCCTGGCGCGGCGGGCGCCGGCGCCGCGGGTGGCCGCCGCGAGCGCGCTCCCAGCGCGCGGGCTTTGCCGCTAACCACGCGACGAGATCATCGTGGTCGATCTTCCGGCGGCCTACGATTTCGACGGCTACTCCGAGGACGAGGCGCTCGCCCGCGATTACCTTCTCTCCGGGCGGGCCGACGCTGTGCTCAACGTCGTCGACGCCATGAACCTGGAACGTAACCTCTACCTGACCATCCGCCTGCTGGAGGCCGGTCTCCCCCTGGTCGTGGCCCTGAACCAGATCGACCAGGCCCGGGCTCTCGGCCTTTCTCCGGACTCGGAGGCCCTGTCGCTCGGCCTCGGGGGGGTGCCGGTGGTCCAGACGGTGGCCCTCACCGGGGAGGGCCTGGAGGAAGCTCTCGCGGCCGCCGCCGGCCTGGCTGACGGGCAGGCGGGTCCGGCCTTCCGGGTCGACTACGGGTCCGAGCTTGAGGCCGAGGGCCACCTACCCGCGATGGCGGCCAAGCGTTTCGAGCTGGCGGCCAGGCTGGCGCGGGGATGTCTGGGTCCGGCCCGCTCCACCGTTCCCGGGCGCCGTCGCGCCACCGACCTCGTCGACCGGGTGGTGACCCACCGCTATGGCGGGGTGGCCATCCTCCTGGCTGTCATGTGGGCGGTCTTCAAGTTCACCTTCTCCGTGGGGACGCCCCTTATCACCCTGGTCAGCCGCCTTCTGTCCGTCGCCGGGCGGCTGGTCGAGTCACTGGCCGAGACCGCCGGCGCGCCGGACCTGGTCCGGTCGTTCGTGGTCGACGGCCTTATGGCTGGGATGGGCTCGGTGCTGGTCTTCCTGCCTCTGGTGTTCGCACTCTTCCTGGCCCTGGCCGTGCTGGAGGAGACCGGCTACATGGCCCGGGCCTCCTGCGTGAGCGACCGTTTCATGCGGGCCCTGGGCCTGGGGGGCAAGGCCTTCATCCCGCTGGTTCTGGGCTTCGGCTGCAACGTTCCGGCCATCCTGGCCGCCCGGACCCTGGAAAACCGGCGCGACCGGCTGGCGACCATCCTCGTCAGCCCGTTCATGTCCTGCTCGGGCAGGCTGCCGGTCTACACGCTCTTCGCCGGGGCCTTCTTCGGCGCCAGGCAGGGGCTGGTGGTCTTCTCGGTCTATCTGCTCGGCGTCGTCATGGCCGCGGCCATGGCCAAGCTTGTCACCGCCCGGGTCATGCCCGGCGAGAGCGCGGACTTCCTCATGGAACTGCCGTCCTACCGCTGGCCTTCCTGGCGGGGCGTCCTCCGGCAGGCCTGGGGGCAGGCCTGGATGTTCATCCGCAAGGCCGGCACCATCATCGCCGCGGGCGTGGTGGTCATGTGGGTCTTGGGGAGCCTCCCCTGGGGGGTGGCCTACGCCAGCCGCGACAGCCTGCTTGGCCGGCTGGGCGCGGCCGTGGCCGTGGTGCTTCGCCCCACCGGCCTGGGAAACTGGGAGACGGGGGCCGCGCTCGTCTTCGGTTTCGTCGCCAAGGAGTTCGTAGTGGCGGCCCTCGGCCTGGTCCACGGCGCTGGGGCGCAGGCCCTGCCGGCCCTGCTGGCCGCCCACTTCACCCCGCTCACAGCCTTGTCGTTCATGGTCCTGGTCTTGCTCTATTCCCCGTGCCTGGCCACCGTGGCCGCCATCCGCAAGGAGACGGGCTCGTGGAAGTGGCCGGCCCTGGCCGCCGGCTACAGCCTGGTGCTGGGGCTGGGAATGGCCACGGCGGTCTACCAGCTCGGGCGGGTGTTGGGAATGGCCGGGTGAGCCCGCGCTTTCCCGGGCGCCTCTGTATCCCGAGATACGAAGTCGTCGTTCCCCGCGTTGTACGCTCACCGTGTAGCCTCCGCCGAATCCGACTGGTCGGAACGCGATCGGCCTTCGTAAGTTTTTGAAGCACGAAATGGTGTGCAGCCGTAGAGACGGAGGGGGTGAAACGATTTGTTTACAGGCATCCTTATAGGTCTTCTCGCTCTCGGAACGGTCGTTGGGACCGTGGCTTGGTCCCGCTCCAAGGGCGTGAAGATCGGCACGCTGACGTGGGTGGTCCTGGCGCTGGTCCTTGTCTACACGCTCGGCGTCATCGCCACGGCCGGGGCCTTCCTCACGGAGGGTGAGGCCCAGGCCGTCGGCACGTTCCTGATGATCTTCCTCGTTCCAACGGTCATCGGCCTCCTTATCCTGCGCCTGCTGT
>CALMHV010000202.1 GCA_937863905.1 uncultured Bacillota bacterium | reverse complement strand
CACCTTCCGGCCCCGCGGCAACATGTCCAAGGCCGAGGCCTGCACCGTCTGCTACCGCACCCGGCGAGACCAAGCTCTCCTCGACTTCGGCGACGCGCCGGATTGGCCGCCTTTCTTCAACTTCCCGTCGCGGCTCATCAGCAACGGCGCCCGTCATGAGAACTGGAAGACGGCCTGGCTGGGGGAGCGGGCGGATGGCGAAATCGACTCCCGGCAGATAAACGCGGACTTCTTCGACGACGGGTTCGTGGCCTTCGGAGCCGGGCCGACCGCGGCGACCATGCAGATTAAGTTCGAGGTGAGCGTGGCGGCCCGCAATCCCGCGGACAAGGTCCCGCTCTACTTCAACCTGCTCGTGGACTGGGACCTCGACATGCGTTGGGAACCGAACGAGTGGATGGTCCAGAACATGGTCATCGACCCCAACGCCTGGCCCGCCGGGGTCATGATGCAGACCCTCCTGTCGACGCCCTTCGTGCCGGCCGGCGACCCGTACGCCTCCTGGTTCCGGCTGACCCTGACCAAGGGTGAAATGGCCACCGTCTTCCCCATCACTGCTTCCGCCCAGACGGGCTGGGTGGGCCACGGCTTCTTCAAGTACGGTGAGACGGAAGACTACGGGCCCGAGGAACAGAAGATGATCGTGCTGCAGGACCTGATCGCTCTGGTCCAGGAGTGGACGGGCTCCCAGTCTCCGGCCCACCTGCAGGTGGGCGCCAGCCTCGCCGACATCATCCCGTTGGTCGAAGACCTCATCGCCGAGGAGCAGGCGGACGACCCGGTCGTGATCCTGCTCGAGAAGAAGAAGCAGCCCATCCTCGACCACCTCTACGCGGCGGCCCAGCAGGCCGCCCAGTTGGGGCTGAGCCAGAGTGACGTGAATCGCATCTTCGACGGCCTCTGGAAGCGCATGGCCTTCATCACCGAGGAGGAGGCCAAGCGTTACGTGGTCGACATCCTCCGGGAGACCCTGCGCTTGAATTTCAATCTCCCCCCGAGCGCCGACCAGCAGATCCAGGACATCTTAAACGACCTGGCCGACCTCATCTACGAACAGGAGATCGGCGACCCGGCGGAGGTCCTCCTGAGGAAGAAGGACCACATCATCCAGGCGCTGGAACAGCTCATCGCCGCGCTGGGCGCCGCCAAGCTCCCCGGCCCGACGGCCTCGGCCAGGGACGCCCTGGCCTGGGTGCTCTTCATCAAGGCCCTAGAGCAGCCGATACCACCTCAGCCACCTCAACCGCCGGTTGAGCCGCCCTGGCCGCCGCTCAAACCGCCAAGCATGGGCGGGCTCATCACCGGGGTCCACTCCATCTTCGAATTGCAGGATGGCGTGGCCAAGATGAAGATCCACCTCCTGAGCAACTACGGGCTGGAGAACAAGGTCTACGACATCGAGTTCTACTACGCTC
>CALMHV010000201.1 GCA_937863905.1 uncultured Bacillota bacterium | reverse complement strand
AGGGGTCTCCCGGGTCCTCACCACCCCGGGCAGGCCGACCACCAGCGCGAGCAGCCCCTCACCGGGAACCTTGAGTTCCTCCGCCAGCCCGACCAGACCATCATGGTAGCGCTTGGCAAGAACCCCATCTACTTCAACAATTCTGTCTCTTCCAGCAGATTCCTCCAGACTAGCGTACACGTCGAGGCGTCCGCGCTGGAAGACGGCCTGAAGCTCCTTCCGGATCCGGTCCTCCAGCCCGGCGAGTTCGCCCGGCATCCGGACGGAAGAATCCAGGAACCGATGGTTGTACGACCTTATCTCGACCAGCGCGCGGATACCGTCTCCCGTCGCCAGGCCGCGCCCAAATCCCGTCATGCTTCGCAAGGCCGAAGCCTCCCCTCCGTGTCCCGGCTCACCGGGAGGTTTGAAACCCGCGGCTCCGTCGCGGGAGGACCCGCTACCAGGAAACGCAGGTGGCCAGACGTCGCAGGGCTTCCTCCAGCCTTTCGTCGGCCAAGGTGAGGGAGACGCGGAAGTACCCCTCGCCCCAGTCGCCGTAGGCGGAGCCCGGGGTCACGATGACGCCGACCTTGTCCAGGACGTGGGAGGCGAAGGAGGCCGACGTGTGCCCCTTCGGGACCGGCGCCCAGACGTAGAAACTGCCCCGGGGCTTGACTACCGGGCAGCCCAGGCGGGTGAGCGTCCCGACGGCGATGTCCCGCCGGCGCGCGTAAATGCCCCTCATCTTCTCGATGAAGCCCCTGGCCCCCGGGTTGGTGAGGGCCTCGACACCGGCCCTCTGGATGGCGGCGAACTGGCCGGAGTCGGTGTTGGTCTTGACCACGCCCAGGGCGGCGATGGCCTTCCGGTTGCCGACCGCGTACCCGAGACGCCACCCGGTCATGTTGAAGGGCTTGGAGAGGGACCCGAACTCAATGGCCACGTCCTTGGCCCCTTCCACTTGGAGGATGCTCGGCGCCTCGTAGCCGTCGAAGGTCAACTCCAGGTACGCGGAGTCGTGGACGAGGAGGATGTCGTTCTCGCGGCAGAAGTCGACGGCCTCGCGGAAGAAGCCGAGGTCGGCCGTGCCCGCCGTCGGGTTGTTGGGGTAACAGAGGAACATGAGGGTGGCCCGCCGGCGGTCGGCGGCGTGGATGGCGCCCAGGTCGGGAAGGAACCCGCGTTCGGGCAAAAGGGGCATGGGGACGACCTCGCCCCCCGCCAGCAAGGTGTGGATGCCGTAGACCGGGTAGCCCGGATCGGAGACGAGGGCGGCGTCGCCCCGGTCCACGAAGGCCCAGACCAAGTGGGCGAGGCCTTCCTTCGAGCCGATGAGAGCGAGGATCTCGGCCTCCGGGTCGAGCTTCACGGCGAAGCGACGGTCATAGTAGCCGGCCACGGCCTGGAGGAAGTCTCGCGTGCCCTCGTACGGCGGGTAGCGGTGCGTCGCCGGGTCGCGGGCCTCGCGAGCCAGCCGGTCGACGACGAAGTCCGGCGAGGGCTGGTCCGGGTCCCCGATGCCCAGGCTGATGACGTCGACCCCGCGAGCCAGAGCCTCCCGACGCTTCTTGTCTATCTCAGCGAAGAGGTAGGGCGGGAGCTTGGCGATCCTTGCGGCGGTCTTCACGGCGGCTCTTCCCTCCCGGTCTATCTGGGGCCAGGCAACGGCCTGGTGTAGGTCGTCCGAAAGACTTCGATCGCCGGACCGGTGACGAGCACGGAGGCGTTCTCCGGCCACTCGACCTCTAGTTCTCCCCCGTCGAGGACCAGGCTGGCGCGCCGGTCGGCCAGACCGGCCGCTACCGCGGCCACCAGCGAGGCCGCAGCCCCCGTGCCGCAAGCCAGAGTGATGCCCGAGCCCCTCTCCCACACCCGCATCCGCAGGCGGGAGCGGCTCAGGACCTGGACGAACTCGATGTTGGCGCGGTCGGGGAAGACGGGGTGCGTTTCCAGAGCCGGCCCGACCGCGGCCAGGGCCACCTGGACGATGTCCGGGACGACGACGACAAAGTGAGGGTTCCCCACGAACACGTAGGTCCCCTGGTAGGTCCGGGGGTCCGGGGAGAAGCCGTCCCCGCCCAGAGTGACTTCCCGGGGGCGTATCTCCCCGGGCGGACCCAAGTCCACGGTCACGACGGCAAACTGCCCCCCCGGCCCAGGCCTGAGCCGGACATCGGCCCGGACCAGACCGGCCTTCGTCTCGACCTCGAGGCGAGGCTCGGGCGAGTAGCCCTCGGCGTGGGCGTAGGCGGCCAGGCAACGGAGCCCGTTGCCGCACATGAGACCTTCGCTGCCGTCGGAGTTGAACATCCGCATTCCCAGGCGGCCCGAGGGCGCCCGGTAGAGGATGATCAACCCGTCCCCGCCGACGCCGAAGTGCCGGTCGGAGAGCTCGGCGGCGGCTCGCCCGACGTCGACCCCAGGGGGAAGGGCGGGGCCCCCGATGGCGTCGAGGTAGACGTAGTCGTTGCCGCAACTGTGCATCTTGACCAGCCGGAGCGGTACCGTCACAGCCGGCATGCCGGATCCCTTCCTTACCGTCCTCGCCGGCCCCAGTCCCCAAGGCCC
>CALMHV010000200.1 GCA_937863905.1 uncultured Bacillota bacterium | reverse complement strand
GAGTGGTACATCCGGCCAAGCGCGAGCTTGGCCGGATGCGCTTGCGGTAAGTGCTTCTGGGTCCGAGAGTTGACAACCCTTCCCACCTGGTGTTATAGTCTGCCTGTCGGCCGACCCGCCGACAAGCATATGAAGTCAGGAGGAATGTGAATAATGCAAGGCAGGGTCAAGTGGTTCAACCCCGAGAAGGGGTACGGGTTTGTCGAGAGGGAAGACGGCGGCGGCGACGTTTTCGTCCACTTCTCGGCCATTCAGATGGAGGGCTTCAAGACCCTCAACGAGGGTGAGCAGGTAGAGTTCGAAATCGTGGAGGGAGCCCGTGGGCCGCAAGCTGCGAACGTGACCCGCGCTGGTTCCGGTGCGAGTTTCTAAACCTACCGCGAACCGATGCCCCCGGCGCGCACCAGCGTGCCGGGGGCTTCTCATTTCCACAGGATTTGCCTGGCAGCGGCGGAATACTAGTCGCGAGAGAGGTTGCCCGACTCGGGGAAAGGGGTGGCCGCGGTGAAGGTCGATCTCGTCGCCAGGAACCTTGAGGTCTCTGACGAGTTGCGGGACTACATCACCAAGAAGCTCTCGCGGATTGAGAAGCACTTCGACAAGGGCATCCCGGCCCAGGTCGTGCTGTCGAAGGAGCGGGGCCGTCAGACGGTCGAGATCACCCTGCCTCTGGACGGCATGGTCGTGCGGAGCGAGGAAGCCACCCTGGACATCTACGCCTCCATCAACCTGGCGGTTGACAAGATCGAACGGCAGATAGAGAAGTACCGGGCCCGTTTCCAGCGCCGCAAGCGCGAGGGCCGGGCCCAGGTCCGGTCGGTCGTGCCGGAGGGAGCGCTCTCCCCGCCGACGGCGGGCCTTCCGGGGGCGGAGGACGAGCCGCGACTGGTGAAGGTCAAGCGGTTCGACATCAAGCCCATGAACGTCGAGGAAGCCATCATGCAGATGAACCTCTTGGGTCACGACTTCTTCGTCTTCACAAGCTCAGAGACGGAGCAGGTGAACGTTCTCTACCGGCGGAAAGACGGGAACTACGGCCTTATCGAATCCGAATGAGACCGGAATG
>CALMHV010000199.1 GCA_937863905.1 uncultured Bacillota bacterium | reverse complement strand
CAAGCTGGTCTACGAGCCGCCGCAACTCCGGTTCTTCACGGCGAGGTTCGAGCCGCTGGAGAGGGTGGGGCTGTGGGAGTTTGTGGAAGGGTAGGCGGCGGCGACCGCCCATCGGGTTCTCGGGGTGATATTATGGGCGGGGTGGTAGCCGGTGGCGCCGAACGATCCTCCGCCAATCTCATACCGCGCCGTCTTCGCGGACCTTCTGGTCCGCCTCGCTGACGTCTGCCGTGAGGTCTACGGCGGTCGTCTGGTGAGCCTGGCCGTGTTCGGGTCTGTGGCCCGCGACCGTCCGAGGCCCGACTCCGACATTGACCTTCTCTTGGTCGTCGACTCCCTGCCGTCCGCCGGAATCGCTCAGACGAAGGAGTTCGCCGCGGTTGAGGCGCGGATGGAGCCATGGCTGGAACGCGCCCGCCGGGAAGGGGTCGACACCCGCCTCTCTCCGATCATCCGGTCAGCCGCTGAGGCGGAGACGGCCGGTCTTCCCTTCATCGACATGGCCCTTGAGGCCCGCATCCTTTTCGACCGTAACCGTTTCCTCGCGGATGCCGTCGAGCGCCTGAGGCAAGGCCTGGCGGGGAGCGGGGCGGAGCGAGTCGTGACCCGAGGGCCGGCGCATTGGCGAGTGAAGCCTACTCCGGGGAAAGGGGGCTCGCGACGATGACCCAGAGGGACATGGCCCTGAGCTACCTGGCGAAGGCTAAGGTCCGGCTGGAAGCGCTAGACTTCTATCTCAGCCGGGGCGCCTACTCCGACGTCGTGCGGGAAGCGCAGGAGGCGGTGGAAATCGCGCTCAAGGGGATTCTTTGGAACATCGGGGTGGAACCACCGAAGATCCACGACGTCGGGAGCCTGATCCTTGAGTATCGTGGAGAACTACCTGTCGAAGTCGGAGGCTTGGCCGAGGAGCTGGCCAGGATCTCCAAGTGGCTTCGGAAGGAGCGGGAGTTTGCCCTCTACGGAGCCGTGGACCTGGTCCCCTCGGCTGAGTACGGGCCC
>CALMHV010000198.1 GCA_937863905.1 uncultured Bacillota bacterium | reverse complement strand
CACCGCCTTTCCATCCCCTCATTGATAGGCGGCGCGAACATGGCTCATGACTGACAGAGCCATGGGAAGTCAATCAGGGACGGCGGGTCGGGAGTCGGTCGAGGTTTAGAGAGTCACGAGTGTCCGCTGACGGTTGGTGAAGCGGGAAGTCTCCGCGAACCCGGCGTTCCTGAGGAGGGCGCGCACGCGGGTGAAGCCGTACCCGACTTCCTCCGGGCCGTGGGCATCGGAGGAGACGACAATGGGCAGCCCGGTCCGCCTCACTTCGGAGAGCGTCTCCTCGCGAGGGAAGAGGTGCCGACAGGGGCGCCTTAAACCGCCGCTGTTGATCTCCAGGCAGAGGCCGAGACCACTCACCCGCTTGAAGAAGCGTCCCTCGAACTCCTCCAGAAGCGGGGCCGGCGGGCGATGACCGAAGTAACCGATGTTCCCGGGATGGCCCAGGATGTCGAAGAGACCGCTCTCCGCCGCCCGGGCCAGGATGGTGTAGTAGCGGCCGTAGGACTCCGCGACGGAGCGCCCCTCCCAAGAACGGGGGTCGAGGTCGAACCCCCAGTCGCCGATCCAGTGGACGGAACCGATGACGAAATCGATGGGCAGGCCGCGGATGGCCTGGGCCGTCTCCAACTCCTTCTCCGGGACGTAGTCGACCTCCAGCCCCGCCTTCACCGGCAGCCCCCGCGACCTGACCTCCTCAATGAAGGCCAGGTATCCCCCCGGACCGTTCAGCCGCCGCTCGGTATGGCGACGGACGAAGTCATTGTCGAGAATGGGGAACGACTCACGGAAGAAGTGGAAGTGCTCGGCGATGCCGAGTTCAGCCACGCCTACCTGGCGGGCGGTGTCCAGGAAGCGGTCGAGCCAGTCCAAAGCGTAGGGACCCCGGTGAAGGTGGACGTGGTAGTCGAACAAGAGCGCAGACCGCCTCCCCTAAGCTGCCGGCTAGACTCCGCCGCCGCCGGCTACTCCGGTCCGAGCATCGGAATCCGGAGACCGGTCCGCCGGGCCACCGCGACGGCTTCGGGATACCCCGCGTCCGCGTGACGCATGACCCCGGTTCCCGGGTCGGTC